>CAZTNL010000018.1:0-14028 GCA_964614885.1 uncultured Calditrichaceae bacterium
CATTCGCGCCAGGACCCCGGCGGAAATCGCGCTTGGCATCATGGCGGAAATCATCACCGCAAAATCCGATGGACGATGATGAAGGCCGGTGCTACCGGGGAAAGGCCGTTGGCGTCTTGACCGGCGGGGCAGATAACTTGCAAATTTCCCGGGGGAGACGTATCTTCGCAGCAAAGCAAAATCTGCGGGAACGCGCATCGCGGACACAGAAAGCCCGAAGGGCTGAAATGATTATAGAAACCACGCGCATTTCAATCCCAACCCCGCGAGGGGTGACATCGCGCACCTGAAAACGTCAAATCACGCACGCGAAAGAGATATGCTCGAAGGAAAAGTAGCTTTAGTGACCGGCAGTGCGCGCCGAACCGGACGCGCCATTCTGGAAAACCTGGCTGAAAACGGCGCCGATGTGGTCGTGCATTACAACCAAAGCGAAGCCGAGGCGCTCGACGCCGTTGAAAAAGCGCGCAGCCTTGGTCGCAAGGCGCATGCCGCCCGGGCCGACCTGACAGACTACAAACAGGCGCAGGCGCTCTTCGACGAAGTGTACAACATTTTCGGCAAGCTGGATATCCTGATCAACAACGTCGGCAACTATCTGGTAAAAGACATCGAACAGGTCACGCATGAAGAGTGGGATTACCAAATCCAGACGACGGTCAGCACCACATTTTACACCTGCAAACTCGCCCTGCCCGGCATGGTCGCGCAGAACCACGGCCGCATCATCAACCTGGCCGATTCCGGCGCCGACCATCTTGCGCCCTGGCCTGAGGCGACACCGTACATGGTCGGAAAGACCGGCGTGCTGCTGCTCTCCAAGAGCCTCGCCAAACGCTATGCCGGCCACGGCATTACCGTCAATTGCGTCTCGCCCGGCATCCTGACTAACTCGACCTGGAAACCGGGCGTGGAAAAAATTCCCGCCGGCCGCTACGCCAACTACCCGGATATCACCAACGCCGTGCTTTTTCTCCTGCGCCCGGAATCGTCTTACATCACCGGCGCCAATCTCAAAGTCGCCGGCGGCTGGTGCATGTGAATCGGGCGCATCCGCAGCAAATCCCCTGGACGCACACCTCCGCCTCTGACTTCACGCTACTGCTCGATGGAGAAGTCGAATGGCAGAAGCGACTGCAAATGGTCAGAAGCGCAAAATCGTTTCTCTATCTATCGACCTTCTATTATGAACTCGACGAGTACGGAGACACCATGCTGCGCGAGCTCAGGTCGGCGCAGGAAAGAGGGGTTGAGGTTACCCTGATCATCGACGCCTTCGGGCAGCGCCTGGCGGCGGCGCTGATGCCGCGCAGGCAGCGCCGCGCCCTGCGGCGACGGCTGCGGCACCTGCAGGAAAGCGGCGTACGCGTTCAGTTTTACCGGCCGCCGAAGCCGCTGCAGCGCTGGCTGGGCGCGGGCTACCACATCAAGATTCAGGTCGCCGATACCGGCGAAGCCATTTTCGGCAGCGGTAACATCTCGCAAATGTCCTTCGGGAAATGGATGGAATTTGCCGCGGTTCTGCGCGGGCCGGCCGCAGTCGTGTTGCTCGCCGAACTGAAGAAGTTGTGCGATTCCTCCCCGTCCGAATCTTCGGCTCATCTGCGCGCGCTGGCCCGCGCGGCAGCGCAAAAAGGGTCCCGCACGTACAAATTCGACTATCTGTGCTGCAACCCATGCCTGGATTCCTCCTGGCTGAGCCCCATCCGGCAGAGCCTGGCCAATCCGATCACCCGGGAGCTTGTGCGGGCGATCGACGGCGCCCGAAAAAGCGTGCTGCTCACGAGCTTCTACGCGAAGCCCGCGCCTGTCTTGTTTCAGGCCATCGAACGCGCGGCGCAGCGCGGGGTGCATGTAGAAATTCACCATTCGCACATGGCCGCGCTGCCGGAGGCAAGAGTCGCCTGGCTGGTGGCTTCGCTCGGCTACCCGCGCTGGCTGCGGGCGGGTGTGCACATCTACGAACACGCGGATGGGCAGCACACCAAGTTCGTGCTGGTCGATGGGGAGCAGGCCTGGTTCGGCAGCTACAATTTCGAGCACGCGGCCGACGACCGGCTCGCGGAAGCGATGTTTGTGACCCGGGACCCGAAGGTGCTCGGCCAGGTAAAACAACTCTTTGTCGATCTGCGAAACGACCCGCGCAACAAACGCGCAGGAGAGGAAGCGGTGACGGACCTGCCGCCCCGGCTGAAGGCGTATCGCTGCCTTTGCTATCCGCTCCGGCGCTGGCTGCAGTAGCGGTTTTCAGGATCTGCCGGCGTCAGGTGGGGGCGCAAGCGAGACCACAGTCCGCCCCCAGCCGCCGAGTTCGGGCGGTGCGTCACGATATTCGAGCACGTGCGGATTGTTTTCAAGCTGCTCGCGGACGAGATATTTCAGCTTGCTTTTGCCCTTGCCGTGGATGATCTGCACCGAACGGAAGCCCTGCTCCAGAGCGCTGCGCACAAACTCGTCAACGACCTCCGGAACCTGTTCGGGGAAAAACCCGTGCAAGTCCAGTACATCTTTGACGACGACATATTCGGGAATTCTGTCTTCGTCGCTGTCAGCTTTTTCAGACATTGCGCTGAAGCTCCCGTGTGTTCAGGAAAGGAAGGAAAAAGATGAAGACCATCGGCGTCATTTCAGATACCCACGGCTATATCGATCCACGCGTTTATCCCGCTCTCGAGGGCGTTGAGCTGATTCTGCACGCCGGCGACATCGGCGAGGAGGATGTGATCACCTCGCTGGAAACACTGGCGCCGGTGCAGGCGGTTTGGGGAAATGTCGACACCTTTCCCCTGACAACGCGCTACCCGGAGGTCCTGGCGGTCGACACCGGCGGTGTCCGGATTTGCGTGATTCACCAGTATGTCGACCTCAAAACATCGAACATTCAGAATGTGGTTCGCAGCCAGTTGGGCGGTAAGCTCGATGTTCTCATTTACGGGCACTCGCATCAGGCGCGGCTCGAACGCGCCGGCGACACCTATCTGTTCAATCCGGGTTCCGCCGGCAAACGGCGCTTTTCACTGCGGCCGGCCGTCGGACTGATCACGATTTATGCTTCCGGAGCATTTACGCCCGAAATCATTTACCTCGATGCTTAGCGCGACTCCTGCCCTTGCCGCGCCCTCCGGCCTTAGCTGTTCCCTTGTTTTTTTCCGCTCCCTTGCCGGTCACGGGACTCTTGCCTTTTCCCGGACCTGCGTCCTTGCCCGATCTTTTGCCTTTATCCGTAGGCCGCTCCGCACCGGTCCGCCGCCTGGTTTGAGATGCCGATTTCTGGCCCCCGGCAAGCACAAAATCGATCACGCGCTCGTCTGTGTCAACGCGCACAACCTGAACGCGCACGCGGTCGCCCAATCTGTAGGTATTGCCGTTCCTCTGGCCGACCAGGCGGTGGTTCATTTCATCGTGGACGTAATAGTCACCTTCCAAATCGGAGATGTGCACGAGCCCCTCGACGAGCAGGTCGACAACTTCGACAAAAATACCGAACCGGACCACGCCTGAAATTATACCGTCAAACTCGTCGCCGAGGTGGCGTTGCATGAACTCGACCTTTTTTAGCTTGATCGACTCGCGTTCCGCCTCCAGCGCCACCAGCTCGCGTTGGGAGGATTTCTCGGCAATTCTCTGCAGTCTGTCCTTCCGGGCGTCGGCATCGCGGAAATCGTAGCGTTTCTGATACTCTTTGAGCAGGCGGTGTACTGCCAGGTCGGGGTAGCGCCGGATGGGCGAGGTAAAGTGCGTGTAGTGCTTGAACGCGAGGCCGAAATGCCCAACGTTATTGGTAGAATACTTCGCCTTCATCATGGAGCGGAGCAAGAGCTGCTGCACCATCGCTTCCTCGGGTTCGCCCTTCAGACTTTTCAGATAGTCGCCAAGCAGCTTGGCTGTCACTTCCTTGTTCGGATCGAGCGGCTTGCCGAACGCTTTGACGAACTTGCGGAAATCCTCGAGTTTCTCGTAGGATGGCTCGTCGTGAATTCTGAAGATGAACGGTGGAACGCGTCCCTGGCCGCCCAGCTTCAGCACCACGTGTTCGGTCACCGTCTGGTTGGCGAGCAGCATGAACTCCTCTACCAAACGGTGACTCTCCAGGCGCTCACGCCGCCGGATCTCGACCGGCAGACCTTCCTCGTCCAGCCGGACTTTGACTTCCGGCAGGTTGAAGTCGAGGCTCCCCTGCCGCTCCCGTTTGCGGATTAGCGCTTCGCTGAGCCGGTACATTTCGCGGATTTCAGCCGAGAACGGGAATTCACTTTGCCCAAGAATCACCTGCTGCGCCTCTTCATAGGTAAAGCGGCGGTGGCTCCTGATCACCGTTTCCGCGACCCGGTGCCGCACCACTTTCCCGTTTCCGGTAACCTCCATGATACAGCTCATTGCCAACCGGTCTTCCTCCGGCCGCAGGCTGCACAAACCGTTGCTTAGGCGCTCCGGCAGCATGGGCACGACCTGATCGACGAGGTAAACGGAAGTGCCGCGGCGCAGCGCTTCTTTGTCGAGTTCGCTGCCGGGACGCACATAGTAACTCACATCCGCGATGTGCACGCCGAGCTCGTAGTTGCCGTTTTGCAGGCGCTTCAGCGACACGGCATCGTCGAAATCCTTGGCATCGTCCGGATCGATGGTCACGCAAACCTGATCGCGCAGGTCGAGACGACGGGAGAGCTCCGAGTTGGGAATCGCGTCCGGAAATGCGGCGGCCGCGCGTTCCACGGTCTGCGGAAACCGGGTCGGGAGGTCGAATGACTTAATCACCGACATGACATCGACGCCCGGATCGTCCGCAAAGCCGAGCACCTCGACGATTTCACCTTCAGGATTGGAGCGTTCGTCTTCCCAATGCGTCAGCCGGACAACGACCTTGTGCCCGGATTTCGCCTGCAAGTCCTGACCCTCTGGAATGAAGATGTCCCGCTGAATCTTGAGCTCATCGGGAACGACAAAGCCGTAGCGCCGGCTTCTCTGGTAGGTGCCGACAAACTGCTGGCGGGCGCGTTGGACAACTTTCACCACACGCCCCTCCTGGCTGCTGCCGCTAGACTGCGCGTAAAGCTGCACCTGCACCACATCCTTGTTCAGGGCGGTTCCCATGTTTTTCTGGCTGATAAACACGTCCTGCTCATCCTCGCCGGTGATCAGAAAACCGTATCCTTGCGTCTTGACGTGCAGCTCCCCCTCGATGGAGGTCGCCTGCTGCAATGCGCCGAAATTGTTGCCGCGGTGCTTGGCGATCGTGCCCTCCTGCGCTGCCTGCTTGAGCAGATCGCGGAAAGCGGTGTAGTCGGCTTTGCTGACGCCGAGTTTTCGGGCCAGTTCCTTGGGTTTGAAGAGGCGATGCGGGTAGGTTGCCAGCAGCCCTTGTACTTTTGTCAGAATATCTTTTCTCATATTTATCTCCGCGGGTTCAATAGTTCAACTCCGCAATAATTGGTTATCCCTCTGCATTTCCGTCCGCGATCTGTCGAAAACCCCAGGCGCCGCAGACCAGTCCGACGAGCAGATAGACGAGGCCCTCCCCGGGAAATCCCAGCACCGCTTTGCCGATTCCGAAAAGAAAGGCATACACCGAAACGATGCCGGCCAGCCACGAAATCAGATCGCTAAGGCCGTAGAGTTGCACATTCCGCACCTTCGACTTGGCAGCGATGGGTTTCCAAAACGGGGATCCCGGCCTGACTTTCTCGTAAAAGGCGACCAGTTTTTCCTCGGCCACGGGCGCCGTCAGCAGCGTGGCGCTGACCCAGCACACGGTCGAGAATCCGGTCACGATGATGATCCGCCAGCCGTACACCGAATAGTATTCGGTCGGGGTTGACTGATGCAAGAGGTAGAGGACCAAATAGGCGATGGCCGCAGACACCCACGCCACGATCTCGGACCAGGCATTGACGCGCCACCAGAACCAGCGGGCGATGTAGACGCCGCCGATGCCGGCGGTCATGCCGTAAAACAGCTCCCAGCCGCCCTTTATCGATTCCATGAGCATGGTCATGCCAGTGCCAAGCACGAGCAGAACAAACGTGACCACCCTGGAAATCAGCACATAGTGCTTGTCCGAGGCGTCGCGGCGCACAAACGCCTTGTAAAAATCGTTCACCAGAATGGAGGTGCCCCAATTGACCTGCGTATCGATGGTCGACATGAAAGCGGCCAGAAAGGAGACCAGCATGAGGCCCAGAAGTCCGCTCGGCAAATACTTGAGCACCATCATCGGATAGGCCAACTCAGGGTCTTCGAGGTTCGGGTAGACAACCAGCGCCACGATGCCGACGATGATCCAGGGCCAGGGACGCAAACAGTAGTTGGCGATGGTAAACCACAATGTCGCCAGGAACGAGTGCTTTTCATTCTTCGCCGAAAACATGCGCTGCGCGATGTAGCCGCCACCATCGGCCGTCTTCGCCGCCCACCAGTTGACGGTGATAAAGGCGACAAAGGTCGTCACCGGCAGAAAAGCGGAACCGAGATCCGGTACAAAGTTGAGGATGTGCGTCGCCTTGTCCGCATAGATCTCGTGCAGTCGCAGCTTCACTGCCCCGATGCCTCCGTTTTCCGAAAGCGCGATCACCGCGAGCATGACCGAAGCCGACATGGCGATGGCGAACTGAATCACATCGGTCATCACCACGCCCCAGAAACCGGACATCACTGAGTAGGTAAAGGCGATGCCGAGGAGCACGAGCATGACGTTCCACTTCGGCCAGTCGACAAACACGCCGAGCACCTTAATCATGGCGAGCATGACCCAGCCCATAATGATGCAGTTGAGCAAAATTCCTTCCCAGAGCGAGCGAAAGCCGCGCAGCACGCTCGCCGGCTTGCCGGAGTAGCGGATTTGCAGCAGCTCCAGATCGGTGATGATGCCCGCCCGGTGCCAGAGCTTCGAAAAAAACAGGGTGGCCATGACGTGCGTCGCCGCGAGGTTCCACCAGAGCCAGTTTCCCGCGATCCCTTCCTTGGCCACGACCCCGGCCACGAACAGCGGCGTATCGACCGCAAAGGTGGTTGCAACCATAGAGGTGCCGGCGATCCACCACGGCAAATTGCGCCCGGAAACGAAAAACTCGTCGAGGCTCTTGCCGGCTTTTCGCGAAAAGTACACGCCGACACCGAGGGCAAATGCCATGTATGCCGCAATAATTGTCCAGTCCAGAGCAGACAGATGCATAGTTCCGTTAGCCTGTTTTGTGGGTTCGGATGTTCTTGAATTCAGAATCTGAGTTGCAGTGAGAAAATATAACGACATTTGTGCTCAATGTAAAGCACCGAATCGATTACGGTCGCGGTGGAGCAGACAATACAATACAGAGGAAACGTACGTTGTTCAAAAAAAAAGCGCCGTCCGGGAGAGGCGCTTTCCGAATTCAGTTGAGAGCCGGATTACGATTTCTCTTTGAGCTGCCGAATCTTGTCGCGCAGTTTGGCGGCGTCTTCGTACCGCTCGTCTGTGATCGCCTTCTGCATATCCAACTCGAGGCGTTCGACGTCGTTCATGGGCGGCGTTGGGATCTCTTCCTGCTCGGCATCGGTGTCCTTATCATTGACAGAAGCCCGCTCCATCACTTCCTCCGAGACAAAGATCGGGGCATGCGTCCGCAGGGCCAGCGCGATGGCATCGCTCGGCCGCGCATCGATTTCCGCCTTGGTGCCGTTCAGCTTCAAACTGATCAGTGCGTAGTAGGTATTTTCGCGCAAATCATTGACGATCACGCGGGCGATTTTCGCTTCGATCGATTCCAGAAGATTCTTGATAAGGTCGTGGGTCAAAGGTCGCGGCGGAGATACGTTTTCCAGCTGCAGGGCGATAGCCTGCGCCTCGTTGTTGCCTACCACAATCGGCAGCCAGCGATTGTTGACGTCGTCCTTGAGGATGACAACGAACCGGTTTGTATGTGCGTCAAGGGTTACTCTGTCGACGCGAACAGCTATCAACATCTTGTTTCTCCGCTTTCTGGAGACTCGATTTCCATATCACGAGCGTCCGATATTGCACAAAATAAAGAAATAATGGCCGACAGTCAAGCTAAATGTTCGGCAATTAGCGCGACATCCTGCCGCCCTGACGTCGTGCCCACACATGAGCGCAAGAATGCAGTGGCAGACGCGCTCATTCTAATATATCGTGCCAAAACAACAAACATTGACCTTCTAACCTGACTAATTCACAAATGTTGCCTCGGAGCCACGCCGGGCTCAGGAGACAGAACGTGGACACGCTGCGAGCGATAAAGGGTTAATTGTAGAGTTTTTCCAGGAAAATGCCCTTGTAGTAGTGCGTCAGGATCTGGTCGTATTTTTTCCCCCGGTGCGCCATGACGGCGGCGCCCACCTGGCACATACCCACACCGTGCCCCCAACCGGCGCCGTGGAGGATGAACTTCCGCGCCAGACCATGGCTGCCACCGACTTTTTTCACATAGAAACAAGCGCTGTAAAGCGTCCGCTTCGACAGCGCCTGGCGTATCGCGAGCTCTTTGCTGACGCGAAACCGCTTGCGGCTGCCGACGATCTCCAATTCTATCAAGCGGCCGGAAACACCCCGAAGAATCGGCCGCAAGTCGAGCAGGTTGCCGAAATCTTCGCCCGTCTTCTCGCGGATGATCTGCTCCAGTTCGTTTCTCCCATACTCCACACGCCAGCGAAAGTAGCGTTTGCTGTAGCTCACCGACGCCGGAGTGTCGGGACGCGTCGTATTGCAATAGGCGTCAGGGCTGCTATCGATCCACTCCCGAACGTCAGTCTCCCGATTGAGGGCCCGATCGCGCGAACGGCCGGGCATGTCCATCAGACCGCGCAGATAGCGCCTTCGGTTCATCACCCAGACATTTTCATTGCTCTCTGTGTGCCCGCCGCAAACGCTCGAATAGAAAGCTTCGGCGAGATTGCCCTCGTCTATCATGAAAATGCCGCGCGTGCTCTCGACCGCACGGTTCGTTTTCTCTGCCTGTTTCGAGAGGCCGCTGAATACCTGGCAATGAACGTCGTCGCACAAGTCAAACGATTCGAACGGGTGCCGCAGTCCGATCTTGCTCAGCGCTTCGACACGGGCGGCAACCGCCTGCGCCTTCAGAGCCTCGTAGGGAAAACTCGCCGGCATTTCAGACGGCACGACACCCTTGAGATACTCTTCCAGCTTGAGATAGTTGACGACGGTGATGTTGCCGGTGAAATCCAGCCGAAATTCGACGATGCCACCATACCTGCGGGTTTCGCTGCCCTGCCAGTGAAAGCCGCTGCCGACATCGATATCGGCGATTTGCACCTGTGTCGACTGAATCCGTATCGGTTGCCGGGCATCAAAGCTTTGGCCGGTGCTCTTGTTGGTAAACCGCAAGCGGCCTGAGGCGCGGCCTCTCGGGATCGCCAACACTTCGCCGTTGATCCGGTCGCGAATGCTTTTCTGATAGATTGTGGCAGCCTCCTCCGAACGAAACTGTTTCCGGAGCAGTACCTGGTAGGTCGCTTTGTGGGCGTAGCGCACGGACAAGGGCGATTGCAGGCGATGCCTCTTAACCACGGCATCGATCCCTTTCCTGCGAATGCTCGATGCGATCTTTTGCGCGGAAGCGCGATCTTTTGCGCTGCCGAAAGCCAGTCGATACACCACGCTGGCCGGGGCGGACCCGATGGTCTCCACGGCCCAAAGTCCTGCTCCCGCCTTGTTGAAAGCCAGGGTGCCATTCGCGCGGCGAAAGTCGACTTTTTCCGGCACGCGGAACAGCACGCGCGCTTTTTGCTCGACCACACCAACCCGGACCACGGGCTGCCTGCCGCCGCCGCTCGCCGGGGGCGGCGCCTTGCAGTTGAACAGTGCGAGCGATATCAATAACAGAGACGACAGTGCCATCCTGTGCCCTTTCCGGCCATGTTCACAACCAACCCGTGCATGAGCTCCGGTCATTTCCCGTACCCAAACTCCTTTAACAACAGTTCGTTTTGCCGCCACTTTTCTTTGACCCGAACCCAGAGCTCCAAGAAGACACTTCTGCCGAGAAGCTCCTCGATGTCGTCTCGCGCCAGCAGACCGATGCCCTTCAGAGCGCTCCCTTTCTTGCCGATCAGGATGCCCTTCTGGCTGTTTCGCTCCACATAAATCGTCGCCCGGATAAAGTCTTTGTGCTTGCCACGCTCTTTGAATTCGTCTATCGCCACCGTCGTCGAGTATGGAATTTCGTCTCCATACTTGAGAAATATCTTCTCACGAATGATCTCGGCAACGAGAAAGCGCTCGGGGTGGTCGGTCATCTGTTCCCGCGAGTAAAACGGCAGGCCCACCGGCAGCATCGACACGATGGCCTGGGTGAGCTCATCGAGACCGTCCGACTTCAGCGCAGAAACAGGCACGATACATTCAAGCCCGTGACGCTCGTAAAAAAACTGAATCGTCGGCAAAATCTCTTCCTTGCGCACAAGGTCGACCTTGTTGATCACAAGGATCAGTCGCGAAGCCATCTTCTGCACTTCCGCTAGCGTCTCGAGGTCGGGAGGATTGGGTTTGGGCCCGGCTTCCACCAGAAACAGAGTGAGATCGGCATCCTGCAGCGCGCGGTGGGAGGCGCGCAGCATGGCTTCCTGCAATTTGTATTTCGGGTGCAACAAACCCGGCGTGTCGAGAAAAACGACCTGGTAGTTCTCGCCGTTGAGTATGCCGCGGATCTGGTGTCGCGTCGTCTGCGGCTTGCGGGTCACCGAGGAGATCTTGAACTGCAGCACATGATTGAGCAGGGTCGACTTGCCGACGTTAGGCCGACCGACGATGGCGACGTAGCCGGACTTAAAAGGCGGCTTTGTCATCGATTCGCTGTCGCTGGATTTCTGTTCCATTCAATAGCCGGCCGCTTTATTGCCTGGCCGCACGTTCGACAATCGCGGGCAGGATCAGTAGGATTTGGCAACCACGACCCGGCGCTCGGACGGCTCGCCGGTCAGAATGCACTTGCCAGGCTCTTCGGGCTGTCCAAAAGGAAGGACCCGAATCGTGGCGCGTGTTTCCGCCTGCAGCCGGTCTTCGCTCGCGCGCTTGCCGTTCCAGTGAACGTAGTAGAAGCCGCCTTCATTTTCAAGCCGCTCTTTCAGTTCGCCATAGTCGTCCACATTGTGCGAGTTGGCCTCGCGGTGAGCCTTCGCGCGAGCGAGCATATCGGCTTGCATGGCCTGCAGTACGGTGGCCAGTTTCTCCTCGACTGTGTCCTGAGAAATTCGCACCTTGTCGCCGGTGTCGCGGCGAACCATCACAAACTCGTTGGCCGCCAGGTCCTTGGGCCCGATTTCGAGCCGGATGGGCACACCCTGCTTTTCCCACTCATTGAACTTCCAGCCGGGGCGGTAGTTGTCGCGGTTATCGATTTTGAACCGGATTTTTCCTTTCAGGCCTGCGGTGACCGCCTCCAGCCGGCTCAGAATTCCGGACCTCTCCTCGTCGCTGCGCCAAATCGGCACGATCACCGCCTGAAGCGGCGCCAGTTTCGGCGGCAGAACCAGGCCGTTATCGTCGCTGTGCGTCATGATGAGGCCGCCGATCAGCCGGGTGGAAACCCCCCAGCTCGTGGCCCACACATGCTCGCGGGTGCTGTCTTCGGTCTGAAATGTCACGTCGAACGCCTTGGCGAAGTTTTGCCCCAGGTTGTGCGACGTCCCGGCCTGCAGCGCCTTGCGGTCCTGCATCATCGCCTCGATGCAGTAGGTTTTGATTGCGCCGGCAAAGCGTTCCTTTTCCGTCTTCAGCCCGCAAAGGACCGGCATCGCCATGTACTCTTCGGCAAAGGTCTTGTAGATATCGAGAATCTTCAGCGTTTCCGCTTCCGCTTCTTCATAAGTGGCGTGGGCCGTGTGGCCTTCCTGCCACAAAAACTCCATCGTGCGCAGAAAAAGGCGGGTGCGCATCTCCCAGCGGACGATATTGGCCCACTGATTGATCAGCAAAGGCAAATCCCGGTAAGACTGAATCCAGTCCTTGTACATCGACCAAATGATCGTTTCGGACGTCGGCCGGACGATCAGCGGCTCCTCCAGCTTCTTGCCGCCTCCGTGGGTGACGACGGCGCACTCAGGCGCGAAGCCTTCTACATGCTCTGCCTCTTTCTTGAGAAAACTTTCCGGGATAAACATCGGAAAATACGCATTGACGTGGCCGGTTTCCTTAAACATGGTGTCCAGCGCCTGCTGCATTTTTTCCCAAATCGCATAGCCGGTAGGCCGGATCACCATGCAGCCCTTTACTGGCGCATAGTCGGCCAGCTTTGCCGCCGCAATCACATCCAGATACCAGCGCGAGTAGTCGTCTGAGCGTTTCGTGATGCCCTTTGCCATGCTTTGATTTCCCTGTTTTTGATAGCAAAAACCCCTGGCCTCTCGCCGGCAGGGGTCGCGTGGGTTCGGTTCTTTTGCAGCCCTCCCGGTCCATACCGCCGCTCCGAACTGCTCTGTGCCGGCGCAGGCTGACGCCGAAATTGCGAATGTTGCGGTAAAAGCCTTGTTTGGAGGGAATAGCCGTCTGTTTGCTTTAGCAAATCGCAGCAAATATAGAGATTTGAAACACTTTTGTCAAGCGAATTTGCGGCGGGTTCAGGCCGAACGCGCCGGCAAAATCAGCAGTTGCGCGGGCCGGCGAGGTCGCTATCTGGCTGTCAGAATGAAATACAGCGTCCTGGTTTCGCCGTCGAGGATCTCAACGGTCTGCGAAGGTGGCGCGGAAAAGTAACCTTCTTTTCGCACTTCGATCGTGTAAGTTCCGGCCGGCAGCTGCAACTGAGCCGGGGCCGCATACGATTGTCCGTTCCACAGCGCTTGGTTGACATACACATAGGCATCGCTGAGCGCTTCGCTGTTGACGAGGACCACCTCGACGGTTCCGTATCTGGCATCTTGCTCTATCGCACTGCGGGTTCCGGTGTCATCACGCCGGGGCAGCGGCTGGACCTTTCGGGAGGGCCGCTGCGACCTGGCCCCCGCGAAACCACCTTCTGCCTTCAACCGGCTGCTGGTTCTGGCCGAGCTGGAGAGGTTGTGCAAGGCCGCGAGTCGCACAAAAAGCTGCTGTGTTCCGCGCTTTTGAAAGCGAACTTCGCGCGCCCACATCTTGAAGCCCGCCTCTTGCACTTTAATAAGATAGCTGTGCTCCGGAATCAGATTCTTGATCTCGATCCGACCCAGAGCGCTGGTAGAGCCGACGCGCCGCCCATCGAGAAAGACGTCGGCCACCTGGGGCACATTGCCGGCCTCAACCAAGAGCGCCAGGGTCAACTCCCCGGGGGGCTCAGCCTGGACGTTTCTCACTGCTGCAGGACGCGATCGCGTGTTGTCGGGAGCAGGCCGCACCGGTGTCCTGCTAGCGAGGAGATTCGGGCCGGCTTCCGGCCTGGGACCGTTCTGCTGCCGCACATTGAGTCGAGCCGGGACCGAACCAGCTAGTGTTTCGGTGGTGCGTGTGACCTTCCTCCGTGGTGCAACGACGGGGTTCGATAGGTCCTCACTGCTGCGGCCGGCTTCAACCTCGGAAGTTGAGCCCGAGAATCGTTGCCAGAAAAGACTGTTCCTGAAATCAAAATCGACATTGAAAACAAAACTGACCAGCAAGTAAATAAGGGTCAGGGGAGCCACAACCAGCAATGTTGTGCGCAGCCATGAAAGAATCGGGCTGACAGCAGGAATCAGCGGTTGTCGCCGAAGAGCCTCGGTGGGTTCGAAATCGGCGGTTTGCGTGCCGGAATGAACCTCCGCGTCGGCCGCCGTCGGGGCCCGCGCCGAAGTTGTGGGCTGGGGTTTCGCCTTTGATATCGGGGATGTCGGGCGTGTCTCCGTTTTCGCAACGCCGTTTTCCTGTGGAGGCCGGGCAGCGGCGGCGGGTTTCGTCGTCCCGGACGAAACCGAACGGCGGCGCAGGCTTAAGCCATCATCGAATTCAGATGCCTGCAGCTCGGCAAAGGCCCGCGGTGCGCTGCTTTCCGGAACGCCCGCCGCCCTCGCAGGCGCCAATACCCGCGGCTCTGGCGATATAATGTGTCTTTCGCGCAACGGCTGAACGTCCGG
>CAZTNL010000019.1:0-13921 GCA_964614885.1 uncultured Calditrichaceae bacterium
ACGCTGCGCAAAATCGAAAACACAATGTCTGCGCTTCTGCTGAATCTCGGCCGTGAACCCTCCGAGTTTGAAGTCGCGAACGAAATCGGCATGGACCTGCGCGAATGTCACCGGGTTCTGGAATCTGCCCAACTCAATTTCATGCTCTCCCTCGACCGCACTCAGGACCTGGACGGCGAAGTCGTTTGCCTCAGCGATATCGTGCCCGACAGAGACGTCATAGACCCGCTTGAAGAGGTGACCCGCAAGGACACGCTCGACCAGGTGACGGAAGCAATCCTCAGACTGCCGGAAAGACAGCGGCTCATCGTCCTGATGTATTATCACGACGAAATGACCCTTTTGGAGATAGGTAAGGTGCTGAACCTCTCGGAATCCCGCATCAGCAGGCTCCTCGGAAAGGCTATTCTCAGCATTCGTAACGAAATAAAAAACTTGCAGCAGGAGCCATCGCGAGTGTGAAAGCCCCGCGTGCATGAGGCGGCTCATTTTTTCAGAGAGCGAGAGAACCAAACAGTTGGCGAAATATCATGGACGATATGCGCATTTCAACCGGAATCATCCAGCCGTCAGCCGTAGATGGCATCCACGAACGCTCCCGGCGCGAGGATAACCCCGAACCCAAAAAGAAAAAAAAGAAGTCCGGGGAAAAACCTCCGCTCATCTCCGGGGCCGACGAGGTCCTCGTCGCCGGAATCGACAACCCTGATACAACATCAACCCGGCCGCGCCCCGAAGATGGCGGCGACCAGGACCCGCACATTGACATTAAGGTGTGACCTATGAAAACGCACAGTCGCTCACACTTGCCGAAGGCACTGGCCGTAGTCTTTCTGCTAAGCGCAGGACTCCAGCCAGCGGCAGCCAACGATTTACAGAGTGTGCGTACCGGCTACCATCGAAGCTACTCCAGGGTCGTCGTGCAATTTGCCGGCGCGGTTCGATACAGGCTGACAACCAATCCTGCCGCCCGCACCATTACAATCAAAGTTGAAGGCGTCGACCACATCAACTCCCTGCGTCGCGTGGCCGTTGCGCCAAAAGACGCCATCCTGGACGCGGTACGCTTCTTCAAAGACGCAGACCGGCTCACGATTACCACGGTTCTTAAAATCGACCAGTTCAAAGTAATCGACTATGCGCTGCACTGGCCCTTCCGTATCGTGCTGGACATCCAAAAAAGAGGCGGCACGCAAACCGCTCCTGCTGCTGTCGGGCCCCAGTCCGAAGTCCCGGCCACGGCTTCAGCGCCGGATCCCGACAGCAGTCACACACTGCGCAGGCTCCCGGAGTCGGCTCGGGTGAGCATCCCGGAGGAAGTCCTGAAGCATACTCGTCCGCCGCTGATACTGCGAAAGGCCGCGAATCAAGCCGTGCAGAAGGGACCGGTCAACCGAATTAAAACGGCGCGCGGCCTTGTCTTCTGGGTCATCGGCGCCGCGTTCGTGCTTCTGGATGCGATGCTCCTGGTGTTGTATTTGAACCGCAGGAAAGCCGCCCGTCGCCAAGCGGCGGCCAGCCGTAATCCAGCACGAAATCCGGCAAGCAGGTCCGGACGGCGCAAGCTGCAGGTAGCGCCCCCGCCAAATCCGCAGGAGTTCGTCCATCTGTTGAAGGAAGCGCTGGCCAGGGATGAGGCCGAAGCAGGCGTTCCAGCGGCGCCGGCGCTGGCCAAGGTAATGGCACCGGTCGCATTTGCGGGTGTAAATGCTGCTGAGGCATCTCCGCCGGCCCCCCCGGACTTCAAAGAAATCGCGCTGGAGCTCTACCCGGAGCTGGCAGACGATGCCCTGACCGAAGAAAATGCGCGGCAACAGCTCATCGGCCGGGATGGCGTGGATTTCATGAAAAATGTGAAACGCCTCTACCTGAACTGACTCTTCGGCATTTCCTTTTGTCAGCTTCGCGCTGAACCAAACGAGCCAGCTTGCGGCTCGGGAAGTCTCAGCGACCCTGCGGCGCTCCTTGTCGATTCAAACCTTCGTTTGAAATTGGAACACAAAATAGCATCTGATGTTTTTTGCCCGGACGGGCTGAAATGGCAAAAGGGCGTACGTGCCCCTGGGAAGAAGTGCGAGATTTTGTTTTCAGGACGTACCGCCGACGATGCCGGCAGTCCGGGCCGCGAATTCTTAGAGAAGGTCGTCCAACTCGCCGCTCTGCAGCAGCTTACCGGCGGCTCCTCTCACAATCTCATCGCTCGAATACAGTCCTGCCTTCAATTTAGCAAGCGCTTCGTAGATAACCGCGCTGCGGGCTTGCGGCGCCTTGGAGAGAAGGTCGCGCGCCCGGCTCATTTCGTCGGCGGACTTCTGAAGCTTCTGAGCCTCAGGCGATATTTCAACCTGGTCGCTCTTGGCGAGTCCCGAAACCGGCTTATCGTCTGCCTTATCGGATTTGCGCCGCCGGACGTTTTCGGCTGATGACTGCTTTTCCGGCTTTCTCGGCGGGTTGAGGCCGTACAGTTCATGGATCTTCATGACGAATCCTCTTGTGGGTTAACTGCATTTTAGGTTCCCGTTCTAGTAAATAAAATCAACGATGGGTTTCTTGCCGGCGCTTGCCAGGGACTGCCAGTCCCTGAGCGTCTTGCGCTCGTTACCAAGATCCCCGATGCCATCAGACAGCCTCTGCAGGCTTCGGTTCACCATCTCTGTGTGTGTTTCGTCCATCCTTCTGATTTGCCCAATCATAAGGCGGGCCGATTCATCCGTTTCGGCCAGCGCCACGAGGTCCTTTTGCTCCTGCAACTCCGCAAGGATACGTGCCCGCTCCGCTAGTTTTTTGATGACGGCTTCCGCGTCGTCCTTCCCGAGCGACGCGCCCAGCTCCTCAGTAGTTGTGAAAAGCTGTGTAAGAATTTGCCTCGTCTGCTTCACCCTGATTGCCTGCTGTTCATTCCTGTTTTTAGAAGCGGATTGAGCTCGTCAGACTGGAAAAAGCCGCGCTCTGTCCCCCGAGCAATGCAGACACTTGCTGCATATGAGAGAACTGCTTTCTCAGTTGAATTTCCCGTCTTGCCAGACGCTCGTCGAACCTGCTGATCTGCGAATCGACGCTCTTGATCCGGTCCGAGATACTACTCTGACTATCGTCAATCGTGCCGCCTACCTTGACATAGTCGTTGACCATAGTGTTAAGCTGCGTCGCAAAACCGTCACTGACATTGAACAGATCAGATACTTTTACGGAACTCGTTGTCAAGGCGGCGGAAAACTTGTCGTCGTCGGTGAAGCTGAGCGTACCGTCAGCGGCAGCTGTAATGCCGATTTCCGACAGGTACTCCGGATTTCCGGCACTAACGCCGGCAACCTTACTGGTCATGATATTGCGCAACTTTGAACGCAAAAACGCATAAGTCGAATCGCCGGCAAGCTCGCCACGCTTTCCGGTATCTTTGTCGACCGACGCGTTCTGTTTCAGGAACGTGATGACCCCGTTGTAGGAGTCGAGCAGCTCCTGCAATCGTTTCTTCACCTCGTCCACATCGACATTGACCTTCATATTTTCCGTGGATGCCGTCACATCTTTGAGTGTCATTGTGACGCCGTCAAGAACATCGTCGATTACGTTGTTATCGCGGTAGAAGGTCAAGCCATCTACTGACAACTGAGAATTCAGGCTGCTGTCGGTCGAAGAGGTGCCGACGCTGGTAATGTAACCTCCGGAAGTGCCTGATGACAAGACCGAGTTGCTGATTTCCATCGTCGACAAGAGTGAGTTTGCTGAATCCGTCATCGTCATCCGGTTGGTGTAGCCGGACTGACCGCTGCGAAAAACCAACCTGCTGTTGCCGCTGCTTTCGTGGACGACCGAGGCGGAGAGCTTTTCATCGGCGTCGATCGTCGATGCGGTAACGGCTGAGCTCATGGCATTGTTGATGGCGAGCGCGATTTCATCCATGATCGAATCGTCACTAGAGCCGGTCGGGTTGACGGTGACGCCGATGCTGACGCGATTGTTGGCGTCGGCCGTGGTCGGGTGCGCCACGTCAATCTGAAACGTCTGCGAGCCGTTGGTGTCGAAGAACGAGCGCAACGTCGTGCCTGTCGAGGTAAACTGTTTCGACACGCGCGTGTCGGAGCTGGCCAGACGGGAAATCGTCACATCGTGATTGGCCACCTGGGCCGAAGAGTCCGCAACTGCGGTAAAGATCTTGTCGTCGCTTGTGGTCACACTCTTGGCGCCAAAGTAATCATTGAGAACATCCGTGAATTTCTTCGCCAGCGTGTTCAGCGACGACAATTTGGAATCCAGATCGGACAAGACTGAGTTACGCGCGTTGAGCGCGCTCTTCTTGTCTTCCATGGCAAAGCGCGGACGCGACTCCACCTGAAGCGTCGTCTGGATGAGACGGTCGATGCTGGAGTTGCCGCCGGAAAAAATGTCGATGCCCATATTAGAAACTCCTCAATTTAATAGGCTTTGAGAAGCACCATCCATGGCGGGAATAACCTGCTCCCATGCATCGTGCAATTCAGTAAGAATATCACGGATTTCGTCAAACTTTTTCTGGTCTAAAACTCTGAGTGCATACTCGTACATATTGTAATAGGCTGTCGCCATCTCGTGATACTCGAAGTTGAGCGCGGCGATCAGCTCGTGCAGGACCTGCCCGACTCTGGCCGAATCCCGATGCCAGCAGGCTTCAATGCCGATTTCATACAGCCGCAGAATCACCTCTTCAGGCGTCTCCATTGTCCGCATTTTCTCCGGTTGCATCAGCATGCCTCTCTGCGGCTCAGGCCCGTTTGGCCGCCTTGCGACCCATAACTGCGCTCTCCCAGACCTCACGCAACCCTTCAAGCACCATGATCGCGTTTTCAAATCTCCCGCGATGCACCTCGTCCAGCGAATAGCGGTAGAGGTCGAAATATCCGGTGGCCATTTCGCGATAATCGAAATCAAGCGCTGCAATCAACTCCACAAATACCCGGGACGCCTTAGCGCTCTCTTTGGCCCGGCACCATTTCAGTCCGAGATCATACAGAATCAGTATGAGTTTCTCCGGTGTAGCGGTGAGGACCTGCTGCTGCAGATAGGGATTGTCTCCTCTGTAGGTGGCAGTACGAGCTGGCATGCTGGCTTCTCCTTATGTCGATTTCTCCCGCAAAGGGTTTACTTAGTTCGATTATCGACGGATGTGTCGCTGCCTTGCCACAGAATGGCTTTTTTCTTCAGGGAAATAGGATCTTTTTGTTGAAAGGAGGGAAGCTCCGATGCTATCGATGAGAAGAGCAAGCACGGCGTTTTCTGGCAGGCGCTGTTGCGGTTGAGCAAGTCGGTCTCTGGTCGCGGGAAACCCAACCTCAGTCAGGAAGGTTGGAATCGGGCGCAGGCTCCCCAACACGGGAAGCGAGGCGCCAAAGGTTTTCGGCATCGCCTTCGCGGCCCAGGTGGTGGTAGATGTCGCCCATGAGCATAAGGGTTTCAGGGTGACGCGGTTCCCGAACAAGCACCTGGGACAGGACCTCGAGACCGCTTCTCGTATCCCCCTTTTCTATGAGCTGACGGCCGCGCCTGAACAGGCCGTCGATCACAGTGACCGCAGCTGCTTCAGATTTTGGCCGAACATAACGCAAAAAATGTTGTTCCAACTCAACGGCCTCTTCCTTTACCAACCGAATTTTTGTCGCCGCCGGCTCCAAAGAAGCCAGGATGTTCGGTGTCAATGCGATCTCATCGAAAATTCGGGCAAGCGCAGTGACGTCTCCAGGCTCGAAGAGGAATCCATTCCGGCCGTGCTCCACGATTTCCGGGACGCCAGCGATTCTGGTCGCGGCCACCGGGAGGCCTGCGTACAGTGCCTCGCGCAGCACAAACGGATAGTTCTCGCCAAGAGATGGAGCAACCATGAGGTCGATGGAGGAAAAAATACTCGTTCTGTCCTCAGGTGAAAATTGGCCGTGGTATCTGACATTGTTGAGCACAGCCATCGCCTTTAGCATCCCGGCATAGGTTTCATCCCCGAAATGTCTGCCGTAAATTCCGAATTTCAAGGTAACCGCCGGTTGGATTGCTTGCACGTTCTGTTGGTGCAGGGCGATGGCTTCGAGCAGGTGTGTGATACCTTTGCGCTCATGGATCTCACCGAGGAACCCGATTCGAATGAACTTGCGACGTTTAAAATAACGCTTTCGGCGCTGCACGGCAAAGGGCCGGATTCCCGTCCGAATGACGTGACATTCGTCGTTTTCCAGCCCGAATTGCCGACAGGCATTTTTGAGAAACTGAGACGGAGTGTGGATAAAATCGAAGTGTCGAAAGATATGTCGGAGGCGCTCCCGGCGGATCGCAAGATAGCAATAAATGGCGCCCACGGCATCTGGTTTGGCGCTCTGGCTCTTGTCAACGCGGCAGGCGTAGCATTTATCCAGAGACTCTGGGCCGGAACAATGCCTCTGGCCGTGTTCCACGAGGTGGAGCTGCGGACAGAACCAGAACATGTCGTCCATTTTCAAAAAAACCGGAATCCCCCGAACCTGGGCAGCTCTCACCCAGCTGACCGAAAGTCCATAAAGATGCTGAAAATGGACAATATCGAAGTGATGCCGCGACAGAAAATGCTCGAAAACAGGGACATATGCCTGGTTGTCGTAATCAGAACGTTCAGCGTATGAGGGGTCCGTAATGTTGAACTTGTATACCCGGATGCCGCCGTAGCTGTCCGGCAGAAACGAAAGCGGAGGCTGGGCTGCGTCGCTTACCGGATAGACGACGGCAACCTCATGCCCAAGTTCCCGTAGTGCCTGTGAAAACGCAAGCGTATGCAGCTCAGTCCCGGACTCCGACTGCGGCGGAAAGTCGTGGACAACTTCTAAGATGCGCAACGGCCCCGCGGGGCTGAGGTCTTCGGCCGGCACGGATTTCGGGTTTCTCTGCTGCCGTGCGACGTTTGCAGACTGCACGGCCCCGCCAGCCAGCCTGACGATAAGGTCGGCAACACGTTGGCTCGCCTTGCCATCGTGCCCGAAGTTGAACTCCGGCATCGCCTTCTCCTGGCGCTGCAACAACTCGTTACGGAATGTCTCGTCCTGCAGAACGCGAACAATCTTTGTAGCCAGGTCCGACTCGCCATCAGTGAACAACACCCCGTCCGACTCGTCGCAAATCCGCATCTCGTTTTGGAACCACGGCAGAATGATTACGGGCCGTTCGAGCAACATGGCTTCACACATCACAGACGAAGCTCCAACCTGCAATACAACGTCTGCCGCCCGCAATACTTCAATCTTCCGGTCGCGCACGACGTGGACGTGGTTGAAGCCCTTCTCCCTGAGCCATTCAGTGTACCCGTCATCGACGTGATTCGCCAAATCAGTGGAGGTGCTGCGGCGCCGCAACTCGTTCGGGTGCGGCCGCACCACGAGCTGAATATCCAGACCGGTGGCGCGAATCGCTCCGAGCACCAGGCGATGCAGAGTCAGAAGTCTTCTGGCAAATGGAGCAAAAAAAGCGGAACAGCCCTCTGCATAGCTGGCGCAGTATGCAACCACAGGCTTTGCCGGATCCAGACCTAACGCCTGGCGCGCCTCCGCGACTCCGGGCCGGCACCCGTCGATATAGAGGCGATCCCACCCGGGGGCGCCGGTGAGATGGATTCTTTCGGGTTCATTACCGTGGTCCACGAGGATGCGCTTCGCCCGCTCCCCGAAGATGGTCATGTGGTCGGAAAAGAGTCGCAACATGTCGGCTGCCACGCGATCACCGAGAAAACTGTGATATATGCCATGGGCCAACTGCAAACTCGGGATGCCAAGCTCTCTGGCGAAAAGCAGGATAGCGCGCTCGTCAGCAGTGTTGTCGCAACCGAACACAATGAGCGAAAGGCAGGTTTGCCCCGCCAGAGAGTTCAACGTCTCGACCGCCGCGACCTCATTAGCGAAAATATTGACCAGGTTCGCGCCGAAGGAACGTCCAACACCTGCCAGCACATTGCCGCAGGTCGACTCAAACGCCGATCCGGCATCGGGTCGGGCCAGCGCATCCGCGAAATCAGTCGATAATCGAAGCAGTTGCGCCTCGACCGTCTCGTCAATATCCGCGGGAGTGAATTTCTCCCATTCAAGAAAAGCAATGCCTGCCTCGCTGGCGGCAGAGCGCAAACAGGAGGACGGCATCACGGGAACGAGCCCAGCGGCGGCGACGGCAGAAAGCACCGGCAGCATGCCAGCGTCCTCGACATCGTAGAAAAGAACGGTCCTGGGCCCGGCGGCCGGCGGCGCTGAGAAATCTTCGCCGCGGGATTTATATTCCCCTGTATCAGTTCTCATGAGCCTCTAATGCTTGCAAGACATGTGGAAGAAGGCCCAGCTCTGCAGGCTCGCCAGCGTTGAGCCCCCGGTACTTCAGTGCTTCGCAAAATGGCGGCTGCCGGTACCAGCTTTCAACTATACGGGTTGCTTCTGCGTTTAAGCGGCTGATGTCATCGAGTGACCTTTTGGCCAAAGCCCGCTCAAGCGCTTCTTCGAACATCTCCGGGCCAACTTCAATGGTGGCGGAACAACCCGGGCACGCGTGCGTCGCAAAGGCCAATCCAGCTACGGTGGCCTGGTAGACTTCAAACTTCTGCCCGCACGAGCACTCCAATTGCAGAACGAGCCCCGTCAATTCGGGCCGCACGCCCGCTATGCTCAGCCGGTTGATTCTCTGGACGGATTCGCTTGTTCCATCAGTGAGCAACGCTTCCACTCCGAGTGCTGCCTCCTCCTGGCCCATGTCCCGGTAAATAGAGGAGAGCAGTTGCAACGTCGGCGCGTGTGTGCCGTCGAGGTCGAGCAGTTTGTTCAGCACCGTCAGGCCCTCGCGCAGGGATCCTGCTTCTATCAGGGTTTTGCCGCTCTCGAACAACCGGCTTACGGTGTCGGCCAGCTTTCCGGATAGCGCCCGGCCCGCGGCCTGGCCGTCCAGAAGGCCTTTCATCCAGCGGACGAGGCGTTCGCTTTTCTGTTCAGCCGTACGCAATTCAAGGCCGTAGCGCTCGCAGATTTCCTGCCTGCTGGCTCCGAGTTCCTGTGCGTCCGGATTCAGGAAGTGCCTTATCGCCTCTTCCAGCGCAGAGCGGGAGAAAACATACTGTAGCCAGCCGGCTTTCGCGAGAACATTGCCATTGCCAAGCTCATCCGCCAAAAAGAAACGGTGAAAAAAGCCCGAAGCCGGTAGAATAATCCCCGGCACACCCACGAGAAAGGCCTCCCAGAGGATCGACGAATCGGTCGGGCAAACGATTACGTCCGAAGCTGACAGGACCTCGCTCAGCCCCCCTTCGGCGATGAGGGCAATCTGCATGCCGAGACTTTCTGCCAGGTGTTCCAAATGGCATCGGCAGTCGGATAGGAGCGGCTCCCTCGCGTAGGCCGGGTGTAGTTTCACCAGTACCTGCGCCTCCGCGGTGTGTTGCACGCGCGCGATTGCCGCAAAAGCGGACTGATAGAATTCTCCTTCACCCAACAACGCGTCGAGGACGACGGACACATCCCGGGCCTCGTTCCAGGTGCCGGCGACGGTAATGACCGGCATTGCCGGATCGATGCCGAGCCGGTCGCGGGCCTCCGCTTTTGTGAGAGCAGCGCTGCTGATGGTGTTGGGCGTTCCCCAGGTCAGGAATCGGGGAATGTCTGTGGTCGCGGTGTGTTTGTAGTAGGCCTGCCAGCGCCCGGCCTCCAATTCGTTATCGAGATTGACGTAGTCGGAAATGAACATAGGGTAGGGTACAAAATCCTGCCGCAGCAACTCAGGCTCAGGCATGAGACTGTGATTAAAGCCGTGCTCGATATCCAGGGTGGGAATACCCAACTGTTTCGCCTTCACCACGATGCATCTCCGGATTGCCGAACAATCGGCGTTGGCGATGACGAAATCGACGCCGATTTTCGTCGCCAGGGCTTCGAAAGCATGCGCGAGGTAACTGGTTTGAAAGGAAAGTGTGTACAACCGCGAGAATTCTTCCTCGCTCAGCGCCGGGTTGGCTGTGCCCGGCAAGATCTCGGCGATCGCACTCTCGGTAAGTTCGACCGCTTGGTGCAGGTCCCAACAGAAGGCCCGCCAGTCGAATTCCTGGGCGTCGGAAGCAAGCAGATCCTCCGCGAATTCGATGGTTCCGTTATCCCTGGTAGCAAAATACTGCGCCCGGAACATCACCACCCGAAATTCTCTGCACAACACATCGAGGAAGACACTGTTCTTGTCTGGAAACATTCCCACGACGAATACGATCTTTTTCCCCGACACGACGCTCATTCGCTGATTATCCTGTTGACAAGCAAATGATTCATGAAAAAAACGAAATCCTGGCCAAGATTGCGGCAAATCAGCGGATAGCGCTCACCGGCGACCGCGTCGCGGTCCAGGTCGAACTGCAAACGGCGAAGTTGTACGTCGATGGCCTCGCGCCGGCGATTTCTGCCGGGCAGTCTGCACCGCTCCATGAACCGCTTGATCAGACTGAAGTCGATGAGCAGACGGGCAAAACAATGTGGACAATAATATTCGCGCCGGACGAGAAAGGTCATGCCGATGGTCATGGCATAGCTGGAACCGCACGCAGGACACCTGCAGCCAAAGGTGTAATGGATCGTGCCATCGTCGCAGCGTACCGACATGTCTTCGAATTCAGTATCGTGCAACGGGTCGGTGCCGCTGGCCTCATAGTCGCGCCACCACTGCGGCGCATGCGTGTCTGGAACGGGAACATCGACGCCCAGAAGCCGCAAGCGCAGCAGGTAACCGCTTTCTCCTGAGTGGGGTTCCACCGGGAGGTGGCGGGCCAGCTCGAGCGCCTGCTCTGCATATCCGGACAGAAGATAGGTCTTGACGGCTTCGTGCAAAACCCTCGGTTCCTGTGGATTGCCTCTGAGCAGCTCAGTGACCGCAGAAACGGCCGCCGCCATTTCTCCGCAAAGACAGAGTTCTTTGACCCGATCCAAAGCGGCGGCCAGCGCTTCCCTATTCGAATTTTTCACAGGTGGATCTGCCCTTCCGGTTGATAAGTGGGCGTGTCGAGCGACAGCAGAATCCGCGACCTGAACTGTCTGTATTCCTGCCTGGAAAACAAAGCGGTGATGCGCTCGCGGGCTTCATCGCGAAAACCGAGATAGGCGAGGGCCCCGGCATGGTGGAGCTGGTAATTCAGCATGGTAAACGCATCGCTCAAAGCGCCGGCATCGTTGAGAAGCTCCGAATAAATCGCATCCAGTCTTGTGCGGCCCAATTCATACGGTGTGTCGGGAAAGCGCGACGCCACCTCATCAGGAGTAATTTCCCCGACGACGCGGTAGGTGTACGTATCATTCACGTAGGACACCAATTCGAGCTTGTCGCGAAAAATCCCGACAAAGGCCGACAACCAAAAACAGGTAGAGGTGCCATAATCCTGAAAAATAAGATACCCGCGGGCCGGCAAATGCGCAACGGTTTCCTGCATGAAGTACTTGGTGCCGAACCAACTTTTGCACCCGTCGATGAAGACGGCGTTGAACACTTTGTCGGGATCAAGCCGGAACAAGTGCTTCACGTTAGGAATTTCCTCCCGCAGAAGCGGCAATTCGCCTTCGTCCACGACGAGCGCGGGGAAATAGTCACACTCCTGATGAATCATCAGAAATACCTCTTTCCACTCGGTAAGTCCGGAGATATACGCTGCTTTATCCTCGCTGATGACTCCCGCAGCGAAAGCGGGCTGCAGGTATTTCACCAGATCCTGCTTCGTGTGGTACCCCGCAAAACGGTCGTAGGTGAAAAGTTTACCACCCTGGTAGTTCTTGTTCGCCAGCATTCCCATGACCATGGCCCTGGAGGTGCCACCGAGCCAAGGGCCGATCTCGAGGACATCGTCCCTGCCGTTCCACACGTGCTTAAAAAAATTGTAAAGAAATCGTCTTTCTGCGACCTGGGTTTCCGATGGAATCCGGTCCAGCTCGCCATACTGGTCCAACTCCTCCCTGGTGCTGCCGGTCATCGCCACGCCGAGGAACCGGCCCAGCATTCTGGCAAAAACGTCGTTGCCAATCACACCGGCAAATCCAGCCTCCGCTGAAATGACGGACAGGCGAAACCAACTGTCAAGCATTTTCGCCAGGGCTTCATTCGTCATCGTGTGCCTCCCGAATTAGCCGTTTCCGGCAATGGTTGCATATATCATGTTTAGGGTCTCGTTTACAATTCCTGTCTGTTCGCTGTCGGTCGCCGGTGGCGGAGGGGGCGCCTTCATCAGTCTTGCCATAAGCCAAGCGAGGCGCTCCGTGCCTTCTCGTTCCGCCGCGTCCGGTCCTGCCGTCGCGATTTCAGCATTTGGCACAGAGCCATCGATCAGTTCCTGCGCGGCTGCCGGCAACGCCGCGGCCGCGGTCACGATTTTCACATTGGGGGTGTGCGGAATGTGCGGTAAACCGCTCTCATTCCAATCGAAGACCAGCACCGGCCGGCCACTGAGCAGCGCAGGCATCATCCGCGGATCGGCGCCGAAGGAAACCAGCAAGTCCGCCTCGCGACTCTCCGCTGCCGTTACAGATTCGAGCACGTGCACGTTGCTGACACCCCGCGTTGCGGCCCAAGCCTTGTACCTGGCGGCGAGCTTGCCCACTTGACCGTTCGTCTGAACCTCCGAGGCAATTTCGTCCGGATGCAGCACCAGAGCCAGAGACTGTCCTTCTGCCGCAGCAAGGGGCAGCAGTCGTTGGTTGAAGGCGCAGAGACTGCTGAGCCGCTTCTGGAAGTCTGAAACCAGGAACTCAAAAGAGCCGCCAAGGACAAGAATGAGCCTGTCGTTTGCTCCCACCTGCAGGCGCTGTTTCAACCACCCCGTCGCGGCCCCGTTCTTCGCCGGGAGAACTTCGCCGGAGCACAGCGCGGCCATGCTCTCGATGTTCGACTGCGGCGCTCCCAGATCGTGGAAATAGCTGGCCGTCGCCTCTGAAAAGGTCGCGACGTGCCGGCTCAGAAGTTTCCTGCTGGTCTCCGACCCCTGGTCGCAAACATGATGAAAATGGTCGACAAGGAGTGTTGGAATGCCACGCGCCTTCGTCATACGGACCAGAGCGCGTTGCCGGGACAGCCTTTCGGAAGCGACGCACACCAGTCCCAGAGGGGCAGCGGCCTGGACAGCAGACAGCGTAGCGATGGTCTCGATCGCTTCCACAAAAATGTGGTAAAGGCGGGCAAAAAACTCCTCGCCACTCTCCACAATCACGTTGCCAAACGCCGTATCGAACGCAGGTGCCAAAGAGAGCCGTTCAATCGACCGGGCAATGGCGCCGAACATCCTTCCCGTTTCCTGACCTGCGAACGCGCCGCTGGTTTCCGGAATGAAGTCCACCCACTCCAAAACAGGAATCCCACGTTGCCGGGCGAGACCTGCCAGGGCAGCGCAATTGAGCACGAGGGGAAAACCCCGGGCGTGCAACTGCTCCAGCAGGGGAAGATAGCACGGATCTTCAAAGTCGTAAAGCAGGATGTAATCTTGAGCACTCACAGGTTCGACCGGAAGTTTTTGCATGAAAAAATCGAGCCTTTATTCATTAGCGTTGCCGGAGAGGCAGTTACGGAGCATGCCGAAAGCAACCAGGTCAGATACCTGGCGTTCGCAAATTTCACCCAGGTTGACGCCCCTGAAGTAGAGAACGCCTGACAGGAGGTCGTGGCGATACCAGGTGGAGCAGATGCGCGAAGTTTCCCGTTCAATGAGCCCCTGTTGTTCCCGGCTGTTTCCGGAAAGCATGGCGAGAAACGCGACCAGGTCGTTCGGCTGAATCTCAACCACCCGGAGGCAACTCTCACACTGATAAGCGCCGATCGCCATGCCGGCGACGAACTCTATCGGCGCCTGAAACTCACCTGCGCAATGGGTGCAGCGAAGCGATACCACCGGGCCCTCCGCCTTGATGGCAAATCCGATGATGTCGGCGGTATGCATATCAGATCTCCT
>CAZTNL010000020.1:0-13720 GCA_964614885.1 uncultured Calditrichaceae bacterium
TGGCGCCCATCGCCATCGCGGCGCTGTTAATCTGTCTGATCTTGTTCCCGGATGCGTTTTAGCCTGAAAAATTCATCGCCACAGAGGCTCGGAGTACACAGAGTTTTATTTGAAAATAATGACAATAAACCTTACGCGTTTTTTGAAACTATATTTTGCTGGAGGTGTTTCTCTGAGTTCTTATTTCTCAGTGCCCTCTGTGGCTCTGTGGCTCTGTGGCAAAATTCATGAATTGAGCAGGTTAAACCCAAAAATCAGGAACCAGGAAGCGCACGAAGGAAACGAAGAAAAAACAAAGGCTCGGTCACGACATCGTATTTCAAGTGAACGCTTGCAAAAAAATGCACACATTCTTATCAAACTGCTTTCGTTTCTCATCCGCGCCCATCCGCGTGAATCCGTGGCTAAAAACTTTGCGGCTTTGCCGCGCTAGGAATAATACGGACGAAATCAACAGTGTCACCAATGCAGCATTACACAAAACCGCGGGAACTAAATGAGTGAACGCCAATGGACCCCATAGCAGTGATTTCGGCCAGGCTGGGCTCTTTTAGCCCGGGCCTGACCCGCCTGATCGAAAAAATTCTGAGGAAAATTCCACCCGTACGGCGCAGGATCGAAAAGCAGTATGACGAGATCATGCTCGAATTGGAGCAGGCGGTGAAGCCGTACAAAGGCGCGTTTCCCACGTACGAAAAGCTGCCTGAGGCCGGACGTGCTCATTCTGAAATTCTGGCTGAAATGGCGGCGTTGAAAGATAAGGAAGAGGCGCGCTGGCAGGAGGGCTACGCCTCGGGCGCGGTTTACCACGGCGACCACGCGCACATCGATTTTCTCAATCAGGTGTACGCGTTGCACTCGCAGAGCAATCCCCTGCACGCGGATTTGTGGCCGAGCGCCGCGAAATTCGAGTCGGAAATCGTTGCGATGACCGCCACAATGCTGGGCGCCGGCAGCGTCGAGGATTCAGAGATTTGTGGCACGGTTACTTCCGGCGGCACGGAGAGCATCTTGCTGGCCATGAAAAGTTACCGCGACCGGGCGCGGGACCAGAAAGGGATCAAACGGCCGGAAATCGTTGCGCCTGCCAGCGCGCATGCCGCTTTCGAGAAGGCGGCGCAGTATTTCGGCATGAAACTCGTCAGCGTGCCGGTTGGCCCGGATTTCCGTGCGGATATCGAAACGACCGCCAAAGCGATCAGCCGCAAGACGGTTGCGATCGTCGGTTCGGCCCCCTCATTTCCGCACGGCGCCATCGATCCGATTTCGGAGCTGTCTGAGTTGGCGCGCGCAAAAGGCATCGGATTTCACACGGATTGCTGCCTCGGCGGTTTTGTTTTGCCGTGGGCTAAAAGGCTGGGTTACGATGTGCCTGCGTTCGATTTTTCGCTGCCAGGCGTTACTTCGATGTCCGCCGATACCCACAAATTCGGTTATGCCGCCAAAGGAACGTCGGTTGTTCTCTATCGCGGTCAGGAGCTGCGCCACTACCAGTACTACACGACGACCGAATGGCCAGGCGGCCTGTACTTTTCTCCGACTCTGGCCGGCAGCCGGCCGGGCGCGCTCAGCGCCGCCTGCTGGGCAGCTATGCTTTCGATGGGCGAAAAAGGCTACATGCAAGCCACCCGCAGCATTCTCAGCACTGCTGAAAAAATCAAACAAGGTATCTCCGGCATTCCCGAGTTGAAAATCCTGGGCGATCCGCTTTGGGTCATCGCCTTTGCCTCGGAATCGCTGGACATTTATAAAGTCATGGATTTCATGACGCGCCGCAACTGGAATCTGAACGGTCTGCACAAGCCGTCGGCCGTGCATCTCTGCGTGACGCTCAGGCACACTCAGCCGGAGGTTGCCAGGCGTTTCCTCGACGACCTGCGTGCCGCGGTGGCATTCGTCCGGGAGAATCCGGGGGAAAAGGGGGGCATGGCGCCTGTTTATGGAATGGCCGCGACGTTGCCGTTCAGAGGCGTTGTCAGCGAGCTGCTGAAGCGCTACCTGGACGTGTTGTATAAAGTTTGACTGCGCGCAGCGACGGCCTGGCGCCGGCTCCTGCGATGCCGTTGCCTCCCGCGTTTTCTAAGTCACCTCAGGCACACTTTTGTGCTTGACTCTCAGCACGATTATTCGTAACATTCAAGTCAGGAATTTTCCCTTTAAACCTGTCCGGCGAGATGGGAAAGGGTTCATTGGAAACAGAGAGCTCGGGCCTTCACATCGAATCGATGGTGAGGGCTTTTTTGTGAGTGCAACTAACCGCGCGCTGCCTGTTTCAAGCGTCATCCCAATTGAACGAGCACATGATTGAAATCATCGATGCGGTCGGACTGCAGCGCACCATCGCCAGGCTGGCCTATGAAATCCTCGAACGCAATCGCGGCGCCGATAACCTCGTGCTCCTCGGCATACGCACACGCGGCGTACCGCTGGCAGAGCGCCTGAATGCACGCATCGCCGAAATCGAAGGGCAGGCTTTGCCGCTCGGCGTTCTGGATGTGACCATGTACCGCGACGATGTCTATAAGAGGATCAAGCAGCCGAACGTGCAAACCACGGACATTCAGTTTGATATCGACGGCAAGGATGTTATCGTGGTCGATGATGTGTTGTACACCGGGCGCACCATCCGTGCCGCGCTGGATGAGATTATCGATTTTGGCCGGCCGACGGCCATCAGGCTCGCAGTGCTTGTCGATAGAGGGCACCGGGAATTACCCATTCGTGCAGATCACGTCGGAAAGAGTATTCCCACCGCGGCCGGTGAAGAGGTTCGCGTCAAGGTGACCGAAATCGACGGGCAAGACGGCGTTTTTCTGCTCAAGAAAAAGGGAGCGTAATTGAACTTCACGCGGAAGCATCTCCTGGGTTTAGAGGGGTTCACACGGGAAGAAATCTCCTACATTCTGGATACGGCTGAGTCCTTCAAAGAAGTTCAGACGCGGCCCATTCCAAAGGTGCCGACGCTGCGCGGCAAGACGGTCGTCAATTTGTTTTTCGAGGATTCCACCCGGACGCGGATCTCTTTCGAGCTTGCAGAAAAACGGCTTTCGGCCGACACGGTAAACTTTTCTGTCTCAACCTCTTCTGTCAAAAAGGGCGAATCGCTGCGGGACACGGCGCGCAACATCGAGGCGATGAAAATAGACATGGTCGTGATGCGGCACGGCGCCGCCGGCGCGCCTTACTATCTGACACAGTGCGTCGATGCCGCCATCATCAACGCCGGTGACGGACGCCACGAGCACCCGACGCAGGGCCTCCTCGATCTGTTGACGCTGCGCGAGAAGTTCGGCAGTTTGGACGGTCTGAAGGTTGTGATCGTCGGCGACATTGCCCATAGCCGCGTGGCCCGTTCGAATATTTATGGCCTGCAGGCGCTCGGCGCCGAGGTCGGGCTGTGCGGTCCGGCAACGTTTTTGCCTTACCAGGCCGAGCAGTGGCAGACAAAAATCTTCACCCATATCGATGAGGCCATGAAGTGGGCCGACGTGCTCAACGTGCTGCGCATTCAACTCGAACGGCAGCACAAAGGACTTTTTTCGACGCTGCGGGAATACCACAATCTTTTCGGCGTCACGCGCAAGCGGGTGGAGCGCACCGGCAGGGATATCACGATTTTGCATCCAGGCCCCATCAATCGCGGCGTAGAGATTGAGAGCGAGCTCGCCGACAGCGAATATTCGCTGATTCTCGATCAGGTGACCAACGGTGTCGCGGTCAGAATGGCTGTTCTCTACTTATTCAGCGGACTTAGCCGTCAGGTTGAAGAAGGCGGCGAAGCGAACCAGTGAACCCTATGAACACGGTAAGAAAAGCAGATAGAGTCCTGTTTTCCGGCGGCGAGGTCGTCGACCCGGGGCAGAAGAATCCGAAGAAAGCCGACGTGGTCGTCGAGGGCGGCAAGATCGCCGATATCGGCAAGATCGAAGCGACCGGCTTCGACGGTGAGGTGGTCGATGTCTCCGGAAAAATCGTGTGTCCGGGGTTGATCGACATGCACATGCATCTGCGGGAGCCGGGGCGGGAGGACGAGGAAACCGTCGAAACCGGAGCGGCCGCGGCCATGGCCGGAGGGTTTACCTCAATTTGCCCGATGCCCAACACCGACCCGTGCGCCGACACGGCCGAGGTCGTTCACTATCTGAAGAACCGCGCCCGCGAGTTGCTCGTCGACGTCTTTCCGATCGCTGCCGTCACCAAAGGCCGCGCCGGGGAGCAGTTGACCGAGATGGGAGATCTGGTAGCCGCCGGCGCCGTGGCTTTTTCAGACGACGGCGATCCGGTTTCGACTGCCGAAATGATGCGCCGGGCCATGGAATACGCCAACATGTTTGACGTGCCGGTCATCGACCACTGCGAGGACAAATCGCTTTCGTGCGACGGCGCGATGAACGAAAGCGCCGCCTCCACCCGTTTCGGCCTGCCCGGGATTCCCGGACTCTCCGAGGATGTGATCGTCGCCCGGGATATCCTGATAGCGGAGTTTACCGGAGCGCGCCTGCACATTGCCCATATTTCGACAGCGCGGTCGGTGGATTTGGTGCGCGAGGCAAAGAAAAGAGGCATCTGTGTCACCTGCGAAGTGATGCCGCACCACTTCGTGCTCGACGATACGTCTGTCAGCACCTACGACCCGAATTTCAAGATGAATCCGCCCCTGAGAACGCGCGCCGATGTCGAGGCGATGTTGCAGGGGCTGAAAGATGGCACCATCGATGTCATCGCCACCGACCACGCGCCGCACGCTCCTGAAGAAAAAGAGGTTGAATTCCAGCAAGCACCTTTCGGTATCCTGGGGCTGGAGACGGCGCTGGGGCTCGTGCTCAGGCATCTGGTGGAGCCGGGCATTCTGTCGATGTCAGCGGCTGTAGCCAAAATGACAAGCGCGCCGGCCGGCATTCTTAAGCTGGACCGCGGTGTTCTGAGCAAAGGGGCCCACGCTTCACTCACGATCTTCGATCCGAACGCTGCATTCCAGGTGAATCCGGACACATTCAAGTCGAAATCGCGGAACACGCCGTTTCGCGGCTGGAAGCTCTCGGGGCGGGTTGCGGCACTGTACAACCGGGGGCGCTTGTGGGTAGCCGGGGCCGAGAATGTCTGAGACGCGGCTAAAGCCAGGATGTAGAGGAAAAATATCTTGACTATGAGGGGCGATTTTTATATCTTGCGAAATTGTGTTTTTGCGACCATTGTATAGGAGATAACACTTTGAAAACATACGTGCCAAAACTTGACGAAATCGATCGTAAGTGGCATGTGGTTGACGCCGAGGGTAAAATTTTGGGAAGGCTGGCCAGCGAGGTTGCTACCATTCTGAAAGGCAAGAACAAACCGATGTACACACCTCATATGGATGTCGGCGACCATGTCATCATTATCAACGCAGAAAAGATCAGAATGACGGGCAAGAAGGCCGAAACCAAACGCTACTATCGCCACACCGGTTATCCCGGCGGTCTGCGTTCGGACTCCTTCGAAGACCTTCTGGTCAAAGCTCCGGAGCGCATTCTTGAAAAGGCGGTTTGGGGCATGATGCCGCACACAAAGCTCGGCCGGCAGATGTTCAAGAAGCTGAAAGTATATGCCGGCAAGGAGCATCCGCACGAAGCGCAGAAACCCACCGTGTTAGAGATAGCATAAAGAAGACAGAGGAACTATATGAAGAATCAGGCATTTAGTGCTGTTGGCCGCAGAAAAGAAGCAGTGGCGCGCGTTCGATTGGTGCCCGGCGACGGTAAATTTGTCGTCAACAAGAAATCGCTGCTGGAGTTTTTCAAGCGCGAGATCCTGCAAATGGTCATCGAGCAGCCGTTGAACCTGACCGAGACGCTCGGCAAGTACGATATTTACGTCAACGTGCGCGGTGGCGGGCTTTCGGGCCAGGCCGGCGCTGTGCGTATGGGCATTTCCCGCGCCCTGACCAAAATCGATGCGGACTATCGCCCCGCGCTGAAAGCAGCCGGGCTGCTTACGCGTGACCAGAGAATGAAAGAGCGGAAGAAATACGGTCAGCCTGGCGCTCGCAAGAGATTTCAGTTTTCAAAACGTTAGAGTTTATTTAGCATTACTATATCGCACACTGGTCTTAAACTTGGGTGTCCGGCGAATGCCGGTGCGTTTCCGGGCCAGTGGAGGTAGAACCCAAAGTGGAGGTTTTAATGAGTGTATCACTGCAAGATCTGCTGATTGCCGGAGCCCATTTCGGCCATCTTACCCGCAGATGGAATCCCAAGATGAAGCCATATATTTTTATGGAACGGAATGGGATTTACGTTATCGATCTGAAGAAAACCCTGGATTGTCTTAACACCGCCTGCCAGGAAATACTCAACATCGCCCGTTCCGGGCAAAAAATTCTTTTCGTAGGCACCAAGAAGCAGGCGAAAGATATCGTCCGCAACGAGGCCGAGCGGTCCAATTCATTCTTTGTTAACGAACGGTGGTTGGGCGGCACGCTGACCAATTTTGCCACCATAAAAAAGAGCATTCGCCGTCTGAAGCACATCGAGAAAATGGCGACGGACGGGACGTACGACAAGCTCGTCAAGAAAGAAATCCTGCGGCTGGAGCGTGATCGCGAGAAGCTCGATATGGTGCTCGGCGGTATTCGCGACATGAACCGTTTGCCCGCCGCCGTGTTCATTGTGGATACCAAGAAGGAGAGCATCGCGGTTGCGGAAGCGCGCAAGCTAAACTTGCCCGTGTTTGCAATTATCGACACCAACTGCGATCCGGATCTCGTCGACTACCCGATTCCGGCCAATGACGATGCCTTTAAGTCGGTCAACGTGGTCGTCCACGCGATTGCCGACGCCATTCTCGAAGGCATGAGCGTCGCCAAAGCAGCCGCAGAAGCGGATGCCCCGGCAGCGCCTGAAGAGGTCGCTCGCCACCGCGAAGAGGCACGCGATGAAGTCATCGTTTCCGAGAACGCCGAGGAGGTTGCGGCGCTCGCCGAGAAAATAAAAGAAGTTGAGACTGAGGAACCGAAGTAAACATCTCTGGAGGCACACACTATATGGCTGTATCTGCTGAGCAAGTAAAGACCCTGCGCGCGAAAACCGGCGTGGGCATCATGGAGTGCAAGAGCGCTCTCACAGAAACCGACGGCGATGTCGACAAAGCCGTTGAGTTGCTGCGCAAAAAAGGCGTCGCGTCGGCCGAGAAACGCGCCGGCCGTGAAACCAAAGACGGTTTGGTCGAGGCCTACATTCATCCCGGGAGCCGATTGGGGGTGTTGGTTGAGGTGAATTGCGAGACCGATTTTGTGGCCAAAACAGACGATTTCAAGAATTTTGTCCGAGACGTCGCGATGCAAATAGCCGCGACCAACGCGCGCGCCATTTCCCGCGAAGAATTTCCTGCCGAGGAAATCGAAAAAGAGCGCGAAATCTATCTGACTCAGGCCCAAAACGAGGGCAAACCCGAGAACATCATCGGCCGCTATGTCGATGGGAAACTGGAAAAGTTCTTCAAGGAGACGACGCTGTTGGAGCAGGGGTTCATCAAGGATCCGAACAAGACTGTAAAGGAGCTGCTGACCGACGTCATCGCCAAAACCGGAGAGAATATTCAGATTCGCCGGTTTGTTCGTTTTCAACTCGGGGAATAACCGACTTATAAAATCGCTGCCGCTTCCGGCGCAGAAAGAGTGCGAGCTTTTACCATGCAACGAGAGCCATTCAAACGGGTTCTGCTTAAGCTGAGCGGCGAAGCCCTTATGGGGCAAACGGGACTCGGTATCGACCCGAAGACGGTTGAGAACATCGCGCTCGAGATCAAAGAGGTGAACCAACTCGGCACCGAGATCGGCATCGTGATCGGTGGCGGCAACATCTTTCGTGGGCTTTCTGCCAGCGCCCGCGGCATGGACCGCGTTTCGGCAGACTACATGGGCATGCTGGCCACCGTGATCAACGCCATGGCGCTGCAGGACTATCTGGAACGCAACGACGTTTACACCCGCGTGCTGACCGCCATCAAAATGGAAGAAGTTGCCGAGCCGTTTATCCGCCGGCGCGCCATGCGCCATCTTGAAAAAGGCCGCGTGGTTATTTTCGCCGCCGGAACTGGCAACCCCTATTTTACCACCGACACGGCGGCGGCCCTCCGCGCCGTAGAGATCGAGGCGGATGTGATTATCAAAGGCACCAAAGTCGATGGTGTCTACGATTGCGATCCCGTAACCAATGATAAAGCTGTCATGTACGACCAGCTCGATTACCTCGATGTGATCAAACAACGGCTTAAAGTCATGGATACCACTGCGGTCACATTGTGCATGGACAATCGCCTGCCGATTGTTGTTTACAATTTGACCCAAAAGGACTATCTTAAGCGCGTGATTCAAGGCGATTCTGTTGGAACCCTAATCTCAGGTGCGTAATTATGGAAACTCAACCGATCAAAACCGATACTGAAGAACGGATGCAGAAGGCTGTTGAGAGCACCAGGACTGAGTTCACCAAGATTCGAACAGGGAAGGCCTCACCCGCGCTGCTGGATACCATTCGCGTTTCATACTACGGAAATATGGTGCCGATCAAGCAGGTTGGGAGCGTCAATACGCCGGAACCGCGCCTCATCACGGTGCAGCCGTGGGAAAAAAATATGATCGGCGATATCGAAAGGGCGATCCTGCAATCCGACCTCGGTCTGAATCCGGTCAACGATGGTCATATCATCCGTCTGCCGATTCCGCAATTGACCGAAGAACGCCGCAAAGACCTGGTGCGGCTGTGCCACAAGCTGGCCGAGGAAGGCCGAATTGCTATCCGCAACGTCCGCCGCGATGCAAATGACAAGTTGAAGAAAGCCGAGAAAGAGCACGAAATTTCTGAAGACCAATGCCATACGGCCCTCGAAGAGGTGCAAAAACTGACTGACACCTACATTCAGAAGCTGGACGATCTTCTCAAGCTCAAGGAAGCGGAAGTCATGGAAGTGTGACGCCTGGCCCTTGAGCGCCTCGTGTCGCTGCTATGCGGAGCCGTTTCTATGTCGTGAAACGGCTTTTTTGTTTTTGACAAACCGATGCATTCTCAGAAGAGAAAAAACCCACTTGCCGGAAGCCGACCGCGGATACGGCATTCTCGCTGCCGCCGGCCGCAGGGCCGCCTTTCACGGCTCCTGGCCCGGTCTGGCCGGAGCACCCTGGTCAGCGCCGTGTTCGTCCCATTGTTTAGCGCCGGCACCCTGGCAGCACAGCAGCCTCAGATGCCGCCGGTCGTCAAATTTATCCAGATTCTCCCTGCCGAACACGAATCGAAAGTGCCCTTTTCCCGACCGCAGGCCCTGTCGATCGATGCCGAGGGCAACCTGTTTGTCCTGGACACCGGGAACAATCGCGTCGTGAAGCTCGATTCGAGCGGAAAAACAGTGGCCACTGTCGGCGGCTTCGGCTGGGAAAAGGAACAGTTCGACCGGCCGCTGGACATTTCCGCGGAATCGACGCTGGATATTTTCGTCGCCGACTACAACAACGAGCGCATCGAGCGCTACGACAATGACCTGAACTTTATTTCCTCATTCGTCTCCGATGAAAACGCCGACACGGATTTGCGTTTGAACTTTCCTGTCGGACTCGATATCTCCCGGCATGGAGAGATCTTTGTTTCCGACAGTGAAAACGACAGAATTCTGAAGCTCGATTCCTTCGGCAAACCGGCACTGAGTTTCGGCGATTTCAATTGGGGCGAGGGGCAAATCGAGGCCGCCGGCAAATTGCTGATCGGAAACAACGACTTGATTTATGTCTCCGACACCGGCAAGAACGATGTCGTGGTCTTCGACTACTATGGCAACTTTCTGACGCGTGTCGGCGGTGGAAAACTCAAGGAGCCGCAGGGCATGTGCCTCGCCGACGGATTCCTTTATCTGGCGGATTCCGGCAATCACCGCATCGCCGTATTCGACCGCGATCTGCGTTTCAGATTTGCCTGGGGAACGCGCGGCGCGGCCTTTGGCGCTTTCGACCAGCCTGCCGACGTTGCTGCTTTCGGCGGCCGCATTTTCGTGCTGGACTCCGGAAACGACCGGATTCAGGTATTCTCCGTTTCGATGAACCTTCAATAAGGAGGCTGTCTCTCCCAACTTGTTACCGCACACGTACTGCACGAATTATCAAACTCGTAAATGAAGCCGGCGTCGTTTGCTATGCTCATCGGTAACGCTTATGCGGCCAGGTGTCTTGTCCTGGGGCAAGTGCTCCTCGCTGCGACTGTTTTCGCACAACCTCGGCACCACGGAAGCCTCTCCTTTTCGCTGAGCGATCGCACTTCGCGCCTGGCCACTCAGGATTCGACCGGTAGCTATGCTTTGCCGGACAGTTTCCTGATACCGGGCAGCGAGCAGGTCTTTCTCGATTCGCTGCGCCTGCACGCCGTAACCGACTATGATCTCGACTACCTGTCCGGCACGCTCAAACTGAGCGTGCTGCCCCGCTCCGGCCGAACCCTCGACATAACTTACCGCGTTTTCCCATTTGGCCTCAGGACGGACTATTTTCATCGGGTGCCTGTTCTGGTAGCGCCTGCCGCGGATTCCGCGGTCGCCGGCGATGGGCGCGGCGGACGGGTTGTCCCGGTTGTGCGCGGGCAGCTTTTCCCGGCCTCGCGCCTGAGGAAAAGCGGCAGCATCGTTCGCGGAGTTTCTGTGGGGTCGAACCAGAACCTGCAGGTGGACTCGGGGCTGCGTTTGCAGATTTCCGGAAAGCTGACCAGGGATGTCGAAGTCGTCGCTTCGCTGACGGATCAAAATACGCCTATCCAGCCGGAGGGCAACACACAAACGCTGCAGGAGATCGACAAGGTATTCGTGCAGGTAAAGAGCCCGAAACTTCTGGCCACCCTCGGAGACTTCACCCTGAATCTGGCGGGAGGCCGGTTTACCAGCTATGAGCGCAAACTCGAAGGCGTGATGGCGCAGGGAAATTTCGACCGTGCCGCGTTCAAAGTTTCGGCCGCCGTGTCACGGGGACAGTTTCAAACCAACCAATTCCTCGGTCAGGAGGGCAATCAGGGGCCGTACCAGTTGACCGGCGCAAATGGCAATATCAATATCCTGGTGTTGGCGGGCACCGAGAAGGTCTGGATCGATGGCGAGCGCATGACGCGCGGGGAAAACCATGACTACACGATCGAATACGGTAACGGCCAGATCACGTTTACCCGCAACCGCCTGATCACGCAGGACTTGCGCATCACGGTCGATTTCCAGTATTCCGACGAGAGCTTCCAGCGAAACTATCTGGCCGCGCAGGGGGAGACGCGCCTGGTCAACGACAAGGTGACGCTGCGAACCACCTTCATCCGCGAAAGCGACGACACCAGCAATCCCCTGAGCGCACGCCTCACCGGCGCAGCGCTGGATGCCCTCGAGGCTGCCGGAGACAGTCTGGCTCTGGTCCGCGGCGACACACTCGTCGCCGCCGGGCAGGGAAACTACACCAAAGACTCTACCGGTGTTTTCGTCTTCGTCGGCCAGGGCCGGGGAGACTATCGGGTGTCATTTTCATTTTTCGGCCCGGGAAAAGGCGCTTACCGAAATCTGGGTCTGGGCCGTTTTGAATTTGTTGGTGAAAACCAGGGGGACTACCGCCCGTTCCTGCTGCTGCCGAGCGCTCAGAAGCACGATATGTTCGGAGTGAGCATGGCCGTGGCGCCGACCTCTTCGCTGAAAATCAGCAGCGAGCTGGCGCTCAGTAATTTTGACCGCAATCTGAGCTCTCCCCGGGATGACGGCGACAACAGTGGCGCGGCCTACCAACTCCAGATGGAGCTGAAACCGGAAAAACTCCGAATCGGCAAGATGGCACTCGGACAGTTCGATTTCTCCGGCCGGCTGCGTCACAAGGCAGCAACTTTCCGGGACATCGACCGCTCGACCATTGCCGAGTTTGGGAGGAGATGGAACCTCACTCAGGCTTCGTCAAACACGTCGGAGGACATCCTGGAGATGCAAGCCAACTATTTGCCGGCAGCGGGAATCACTTTCCGCGGGGGGATCGGCCGGTTACAGAGGTCGGCCGCATTCCGGGCCAACCGGTTTGATGTGACCGCCAGTGTGGAAAAAGCCGGTGGCCTGCAATTGCGACATTTTCTCGAGTTCATCGACCGCCGGGATCGAAAACTCGGCGAAACCAGTCAGTGGCTGCGCCAGCGTGGGCACGCAGAGGTTGATTGGGGGCTGATAAAACCGTTGTTCGACTTCGAGGGAGAGATCCGAAAGGATGCCCGCTCCGACACGAGCCGTACGGGTTTCCGCTTCGAATCTTACACCGGCGGCGCTGCTGTTCAGCCGTGGAAGTCGCTGTCCGCGTCGGCGCGCTTCAATGTACGCGACGATAAGAACCGGTCTGCCGGCAAGTTTGTGCCGCACTCGATTTCACGAACGCAGTCCTATGCTCTGGGTTTGAAGAACTGGCACACGCTCAGCCTCGATGCGTCCTATGTCCACCGGCAGCGCAACTTCACAGACCCGACTTTTCAGGATACGCGCTCCGATCTCGCGGATATCGGCCTCGGCATCCGGCCGCCGTCCGGCTGGCTGCGCGGTAACATCAACTACCAGATCTCAAATACGCAAATCGCCAGACAGGAAGAAGTGTTCGTCCGGGTGAACGAGGGCGAGGGGAATTTCAAATTCAACGAGGCGCTCAAAGAGTTTGAACCCGACCCTTTCGGCGACTTCGTGCGTCGGCTGTTCGCGACCAACCAGTTCGTGCCGGTCGTGGAGTTGCGGTTGCGCACCGACCTGCGACTGCGCCCGGCAAAGCTCTTCACCGGCCGGGGAAAGTTGCGCCGCACCCAGCCGTGGCTGGCCCGCCTGCTCAGGCCGGTGTCGACCGAGTCGTTTCTGCGCATCGACGAGCGCTCGCGGGAAAAGGATGTCGCGCGAATCTATCTGCTGCAACCGAGCGCTTTCCAGCAGGACTCGACGACGATCTTTGGCAGAGTAGAAATCCGGCAGGATGTCTATCTGTGGCAAAACAGCAGAAAATTGTCCTTTCGTTATCGCTATCGAAACCGCATGGAACTTAACAACCAGTTCGTAGGCGGCGGTCAGGACCGCGACGTGCGGGAACAGCAACTCCGCGGGCTGTATCAATTCTCGCCGCAGGTGAGCACACAATTCGAGTTGACACTTTCGGCGCAGGACCGGGCCTTTCAATCGACGCTCCGGGAGGACAGGAAGGTGCGTTCGCGCCAGGCGCTGATCGATTTCGTCTGGCGCCCGCGGCGTGCCTGGGAAATCGCAAGCAAGAGCACTTTCAGCTTCAATAAGGATGTGGCGCAGGCGCCGGAGACGCGGGCAACGCTGGTTTCGTTTGCCCCCAGAGCCACCTATTCCTTCAGCCAGAAGGGGCGGCTGCGGGCCGAAATCGATTGGACGCACGTCTCCGTGGCGCCGAAGTCCAGGCTGATCCCTTTCGAGCTGACGAACGGTCGCCGCGCCGGGGCCAGCTTTCGTTGGAATCTCGGGTTCGAGTATACCGTTTCGCAATACATTCGGACGACTGTTTCCTACTTCGGCAGAAGCGATCCGGACCGCCCGACAACGCAGCACGTCGCCAAAGTAGAAATGCGGGCGTTCTTTTAACGCCGTCGTTAAGGAGATGGGAATAGAAGGAACCTGAAGATGCACTTGAATAATGACCAATTGGTGGCAGGAATAGTCTGTTGACGACATCGTTTAAAAAAGTCGCGTTATTGGTGCT
>CAZTNL010000021.1:0-13247 GCA_964614885.1 uncultured Calditrichaceae bacterium
CGTACTACTCGGCCGCGCGCCTCGTGGTCGACGGCGTCATCGATCCGCGCGAGACCCGCAAGACGCTGATTTGGGGCCTCGAGATGGCGCAGAACAATCCCGAAATACCCGAGTACCGGACCGGGGTTCTTAGGATGTAGCCTGACGGCAGCGAAGAACCGCACGAAGCGGGATGATTACGGATTTAGTTGAAAACAGGACGGAATTATGAGCAAACCTATTTTGATCGGCAACGGCCAGGGATTCTGGGGCGACAGTATCGATGCTCCGGTGAAACTGATGCAGGGTGGCCCCATCGACTATGTGACCCTGGACTATCTGGCCGAGGTAACCATGTCGATCATGCAGCGCCAGAAGAACCGCAACCCGGATCGCGGCTATGCCACCGACTTCGTGCAGTTGATGAAAGACACCCTGCCGATGCTTCTCGAAAAAAATATCAAGGTGGTTGCCAACGCGGGCGGGGTCAATCCCAAAGCCTGCCGCGAAGCCGTATTTGCCGCCGCCCGGGAACTCGGCCTGACCGGGCTCAAAATCGGCATCGTCGAGGGGGATGATATTCTGGAACGCCTGCCCAGGCTCATGGCCGACGGGGTCCATTTCAAGCACCTGGACACCGGGCAGCCGTTCGACCGGGTGAAGGACAAAGTGCTTTCGGCCAATGTTTACATCAGCGCCTTTCCTATCGCAGAAGCGCTCGATCTCGGCGCGCAGGTCATCATTACCGGCCGCGGCACCGACCCCGGCCTCGTGCTCGGCCCGATGATCCACGAGTTTGGCTGGAGCGAAAGCGACCTGGACAAGCTCGCCGCCGGCACGGTGGCGGGGCACATTCTCGAATGCGGCGCCCAGGCGACCGGCGGCAATTTTACCCGCTGGTGGGAGGTGCCGGACTACGCGAGAATCGGCTACCCGATCGTCGAGGCTACGCCCAACGGCGGATTGGTCATCACCAAACACGATGGCACCGGCGGCATGGTGACCCCGGCCACGGTCAGCGAACAAATCGTTTACGAGATGGGCGACCCTAAAAATTATATCTCGCCCGATGTCAAGGTCGATTTTACCACGATCCGACTCGACGAGGACGGCAAGGACCGGGTTCGCGTGTCTGGCATCAAAGGCATGCCGCCGACGGATACTTACAAAGTGTCCATGAGCTATCTGAACGGGTACAAGGCATCCGGTACGCTCACCATCAGCGGGCCGGACGCATACGAAAAGTCACAGAAGTGCGCCGATATCATCTGGGAGCGCCTGCGCAACGCCGGGTTTACTTTCGAGGAGACCAATTCGGAGTATCTCGGCCTCAACTCCTGCCATGCCGAAATCAACCCGATACCGGAGCAAATCAATGAAGTGGTTCTGCGGCTGTCCGCCCGCGACGCTGATGCGGGCAAGATCGCCCGTTTCGGCAAGGAAATCGCCCCGCTGATCACAAACGGCCCTCCGGGCGTTACCGGCTTTGCCGGGGGCCGTCCCAAACCGCAGGAGATCGTGGCCTACTGGCCCGCCCTGATAGATAAATCACTGGTTGAGACGAAAGTTACAGTTGAGGAGGTCTGACGTGAAACGCGTTCGATTACGGGACATAGCACATGCGCGGTCCGGGGACAAAGGCGACAGTTCAAACGTCGGACTTCTCGCCAACAACGAGGCAGCGTACGAGATCATCAAGCGAGAGGTCACAGCGGAGCGTGTCAAGGCGCACTTTGGCAGCATCGTCAGGGGAGAGGTCGACAGATTCGAGATGCCGAATCTGCTCTGCCTCAATTTTATTTTACACGATTCACTCGGCGGCGGCGGCAGCGAGACCCTGCGCAACGATGCTCAGGGAAAAACGCACGGCCAGGCCATCCTGCTCATGCACATCGACGTTCCCGACGATTACGAGCTTGACAACTAGCGCCACTTCAAAGCAGAAAGAATTTCATCATGGATGACACAGCCAGGGAACGACAAAAGCTCAGGGACATGTTTGCGGCCATGAGCCATGCGCCGGAGGATTTCAGCCGCGACTTGAGTATCGTGCTCGCGGCGGGACACGGCAAGCGCATCAAGTCGGGCACGTCGAAAATGCTGCATGAAATCTGGGGCATGCCGACGGTGTTGCGCGTGGCAAACGCCGCCCGCAACGGTCTGGAGAGCGAGAATCAGGTCATTGTCCTGGGAATCAAGGCCGATGAGGTCGCCCGCGCCATCGGCGCCTCGCGCAACCGGGTTCTCGTGCTGCAATCGCCACAAAACGGCACCGGCCACGCGGTTCAGGTGGCGCTGTCAGGAATTGACGATTCGTATGCCGGAGATACCTATGTGTTCCCGGGCGACATGGGACTGCTTTCGGCGGCGGATATCCACGCATTCGAGCAGGCATTTTCCGGCGCTCACTGCGACATGATGGTGCTCACGGGGCTGTTTTCCGGCGAGGTCGCCGACAATTACTACGGCCGGATCGTGCGCGTGCCGGCAACGGATGCTGCCGGCCGTCCGTCCGGTTCGGACGCCGGTAAGGTGATCGAAATCAAAGAGCATAAGGATATCCTGGCGCTCGGCGAAAACGAGGCATACGAAGTATGCTACAAAGGGCGCGCGTATCGCTTCACGCGCACGCAGCTTTTGGAGAACAATGAATTCAACTCCGGCGTATTCGCCTTCAAGACTGGCCTGCTGCGCAAATATGTCGGCGCGCTGGAAACAGACAACGCACAGGCTGAGTTGTATTTGACGGATTTGATCAGTATTTTCAATGAAAACGGCCTGGCTGTCGGCGCGCTGGCTGCCGAGGATGACGCGGCGGTGCTCGGCTTCAACACTAAGAGCGTCCTGCGCGAGATGAACGAAATAGCGCGCGACCGGGTATACCAGAAACTGAAGAACATCGTGACAATCGATGACCCGAACGATTTTTTTCTGGCTGATGACGTGGTAGAGCAGATCGTGGCGCTGGACGCCGAGAAATCGCCGATCGACATTTACCTGGCCAAGGGCGCGCGTATCGGCAGCGGCGTGCGTATCGCCAAGGGGCTTCGGCTCGGCCGGGGCGCCAGCGCGAACGGTGATCTGACTTTCGGAGTAAATTGTACGCTCGGGGATGGTGTGTGTGTGTCCGGAACCGCCGTGGCGCCGGCGAGACTCGGCGACTCGGTGCAGATTTCCGGGCACTCCGACATTTTCGGCTGCACCATAGACGACGGCGCGGTCATCGAGCATTGTGTCATCCGGAACAAACACATTCGGCAGGTCACCGGAAGCGACGGCCAAACCCGGCCGCTGCGGTACGTGAGCATGAGCCCCGAGGGGACCGACGCGGTCGCGGACCCGAAATGACGAAGTTGCCAGGGAAAAACAAGTTGGTGTTATGTACAAATATTTAAAGTTAGAAGTAGCGGATCACATCGCCACCGTCACACTCGACCGGCCGCCGGTCAACGCGCTCAATCGCGAGCTCGTGGCCGAGATCAGTCTCGTGTCCGATGCCGTAGAAGCAGCCGTAGCGGCTGGGGAAGCTCGGGTTGCCATCATAACCGCGGCCGGCAAACTCTTCTGCGCCGGCGCTGACCTGAAGGAGCGGATGGGGATGCTGGAGGCCGAAGTCGAGCCGACCGTACGCAATCTCCGGGCGTGTGTTAACAAGTTCGCCACGCTCAGCATTCCGACCATCGCCGCTCTGCAGGGCAGCGCGTTCGGTGGCGGCTTCGAACTTGCGCTTGCGGCCGATATGCGGGTGCTCGCGGCCGGAATTCAGGTGGGATTGCGCGAAACCGCTCTGGCCATCATCCCTGGCGCCGGCGGCACCCAGCGCCTTTCGCGCCTGATTGGCCCGGCGAACGCGATGTTGTGGATTACGACGGCCGGACTTTTCAGCGCCGAAGAGGCGGTGCGTCAGGGCGCAGCAAATATGGTCGTGCCTGCGCCGGAACTGATGGGGAAGACGCTCGACCTCGCCAGGGCGATCGCCGCCAACGGCCCGCTGGCTGTGCGCCAGGCCAAACGCGCCGTGCTCGCAGCGTTCGACAAGCCGCTGGCCGAGGGTCTCGATTTCGAGTTTGAATGCTACAAGCAGATAATACCGACGCGGGACCGGGTTGAAGGGCTGGTCTCGTTCAGGGAGAAACGACCGCCGAAATATGGCGGTAAGTAGTTTTGTTCCGTTTGATTGGCTACATACTATAATGACAGGAGTTTTTGATGGCCTATACTGAATTAAGCGATGAGCAAAAGATGCTCCGCGATATGGTTCGCGAGTTTGCAACCAATGAAATAGAACCGATCGCCGCAGAAATCGATGAGACCTGTGCCTATCCGATGGACAATATCAAGAAAATGGCTGAGCTGGGTTTGCTGGGCATTCCCTTTCCTGAGGAGTATGGCGGCGCCGGCATGGATACCATCAGCATGACGCTGGCGCTGGAGGAAATCGCCCGCGTCTGCGGTTCAACCTGTCTTTCGATCGCCGCGCACACCTCATTGTGCGCAACGCCTATCTACCTGTTCGGAACCGAGGCGCAGAAGCAAAAATATCTCGTGCCTTTGGCGCAGGGCAAGGCAATCGGCAGCTTCTGCCTGACCGAGCCCGGCTCCGGTTCTGACGCCGGCGCAGCGAAAACTGTGGCCATCCGCGAGGGGAACCACTACGTTCTGAACGGAAACAAGCTCTTCGTAACCAACTCCGGAGTCGCCGACTATTTCGTCGTGTTCGCCAAGGCGTCGCAGGAAGAGGGCACCAAGAGCATGTCTGCCTTTATTGTGGAGAAGGCCTGGGATGGCATCGTCGTTGGAAAGAAAGAGGACAAACTCGGCGTGCGCGCTTCGGACACGCATCCGGTTTCCTTCGACAGTTGCCGTGTGCCCGCGGACAATCTTCTCGGAGAAGAGGGGCAAGGTTTTAAGCAGGCGCTGATTACACTGGACGGCGGTCGCGTCGGTATCGGGGCGATGGCCGTCGGCCTGGCGCAGGGCGCCATGGAAAAAGCCGCGACCTACTCCAAGGAGCGCGTCGCTTTCGGCGGACCGATCGCTAACCAGCAGGCGATCAAATGGATGCTGGCCGACATGGCAACGGAAATCCATGCCGCCCGTCTGATGGTTCGGCACGCGGCGCACCTGCGGGACAATGGCAAGCCGTACACCTCCGAGGCGGCCATGGCCAAACTTTTCGCCTCGGAAACAGCCATGCGCGCCACCAAAAATGCGATCCAAATCTACGGTGGGTACGGCTACACGCGCGACTATCCGGTCGAGCGTTTCTGGCGCGACGCGAAACTGACGACCATCGGCGAGGGCACCTCCGAGGTGCTGCGTCTGGTGATTTCGCGCGAATTGCTGAAATGCTTTTGAGGCAGAGCCGGTTCTGAATGAGCCCTTGTGGTGAAATGTTGTGAATCGTTCAAGTTAACACTCTTACTGGATATCTGAAATGATTCTTGGTGATTTTGAAATCCTCATGCTGTCTGACGGCCAGTTCCGGCTGGACGGTGGCGCCATGTTCGGCGTCGTGCCTAAAGTGCTCTGGCAACGCACCGATCCGCCAGACGAAATGAACCGTATCCTGATGGGCCTCAACTGTCTGCTGATCAAGTCGGGAGAGGAAAGGATCCTCGTAGATACCGGAATCGGGAGCCTGCACGACGAAAAGTTCGCCAGCATGTTTCAGATCGACCAGTCAGCCGGGGGGCTGCTGGATAACTTGGCGGCCGCCGGCCACAAGCCGGCGGAGATCACCCGCGTCATCCTGACCCATCTGCACTTCGACCACAGCGGCGGCAACTGCACCCGGGGAGATGACGGAGAGCTGAGGCCCACATTTGCGCATGCCACCTACTATTTTCAGAACGGGGAATTCGACTATGCCCGGCAGCCGGACCCGCGCAGCAAGGCAAGCTACCTCAGCAAAAACTGGGACGCCGTAGAGCGCGCCGGCCAGCTCCGGATTCTGGATGGAGACAGTGAAATTTTGCCCGGCCTGTCCGTCGAAATCACGGGCGGCCACACCGAATTTCACCAGATCGTCAAGATTCAATCTGGTGGCAAGACGGCCTGCTTTCTGGCAGACCTTGTTCCCACGAGTTCGCACCTGAAGACGCCTTATGTCATGGGATACGATCTTTTCCCGAAGCAAACGATGGAAAAGAAGGCGAGCGTATTGAAAAAGGCGCTCGCCGAAGAGTGGCTGCTTTTATTTGAGCACGACGCGCGCGTCGCGGCCGGCTACCTGCGGGAGCAGGATGGAAAAATGAAGCTGGAGAGCGTTGCGCTGTAGCCGCTTTGAATATCCGTGAACGGCAAGATTCGATGTTCGTTCCGGATGATTGCATACTGGGATAAGTTAAGGAGAAGATAGATGGCAGAAATCAGAGAAGTTGTCATTGCAAGCGCCTGCCGCACACCGGTGGGGTCCTTTCTCGGCGCGTTGAGCGCCATGAGCGCACCGAAGCTGGGCAGCATTGTCATAAAAGAAGCCGTCAAACGGGCTGGCCTCTCGCCGGCTGATGTAAGTGAAGTGATTATGGGCGAGGTGCTGCCGGCGGGCGTCGGACAAGCGCCGGCACGTCAGGCGGCTCTGGGCGCCGGCCTGCCCAACTCCGTGCCTTGCATGACCATCAACAAGGTCTGCGGCTCCGGGCTAAAGTCGGTGATGCTGGGTGCGCAGGCCATCATGGTCGGCGATGCGGAAGTGGTCGTCGCCGGTGGCATGGAAAGCATGTCGAATGCTCCGTATCTGCTGCAGCGGGCGCGTGAGGGCTACCGTCTCGGCCACGGCGAGCTGGTCGACAGCATGATCAAAGACGGGTTGTGGGATGTTTACAACGATTACCACATGGGCAACGCTGCCGAACTTTGTGCTTCCGAGTGTCACGTTTCGCGCGAGGCGCAGGACGAGTTTTCGATTGCCTCGTACAAGAAAGCGCTGGCCGCGCAAAAGGATGGTTCTTTCGCCGAAGAGATCGTGCCGGTGGAAATTCCCCAGCGCAAAGGCGATCCGGTGGTAGTAGCCGAGGATGAGGAGCCGGGGCGTTCCAACTTCGAGAAGATTCCTGCGTTGCGGCCGGTTTTCAGGAAAGACGGCACCGTGACCGCTGCCAACGCTTCTTCACTCAATGATGGCGCAGCAGCGCTCGTTTTGATGTCCAAACAACGCGCAGAGCAGCTTGGTCTCACGCCGCTGGCAAAGATCGTAGCTCAGGCATCGGCGGCTAAAGCGCCCGAATGGTTTACCACCGCTCCGGCTGACGCCATCCGGACGATTCTGGGCAAGGCCAACCTGCAGCTCGGCGATATCGATCTGTTCGAAATCAACGAAGCGTTTTCCGTGGTCAATCTGGCTGTCGGCGGCGAGCTCGGCATCGACCAGGCCAAGGTGAACGTGCACGGCGGCGCCGTGGCCATCGGTCACCCGATTGGAGCGAGCGGGGCGCGTATCCTCACGACTTTGCTATATGCGATGAAGAAGTACGATAAGAGACGTGGCCTGGCCACACTTTGCATCGGTGGAGGCGAGGCCTCAGCCGTTATTGTTGAACGCTAAACCGAAGAAACAGAAACTTATGGAAATCAAGAACGTAACGGTCGTCGGTGGCGGCACCATGGGAAATGGCATCGCGCATGCGTTTGCCGCCTCCGGGTTCGATGTCAGCCTGGTGGACACGCAGCAGGCCTTTCTCGATCGCGCGCTGACCACCATCGACAAAAATCTACAGCGACAGGTCAAGAAGGAAAAGATTAGCGCGGACGAGGCAAAGGCAACCCTCGGCAGAATCCACCCGGAACTGGATCTGAGCGTCGCAGCCGGCTCGCAACTGGTAGTGGAGGCGATTACCGAAAATCCGGACGTCAAGAAGGAAGTGTATGGCAAGCTCGACCGTGCCTGTGCGGCCGGAACAATTCTCGCCTCCAACACCTCGTCGATCTCGATTACGGAAATCGCGGCGGCCACCAGCCGGCCGGACAAAGTCATCGGCATGCACTTCTTCAATCCCGTGCCGGTGATGGCCCTCGTCGAGGTCATTCGCGGTCTCGCCACCTCAGACGAAACGTTCGAAAAGGTCATGCAATTGAGCTCGGCGCTGGGCAAGACCCCGGTCGCGGTGAACGACTATCCGGGGTTCGTCTCCAATCGCGTGCTCATGCCGATGATCAACGAGGCCATTTTTTGCGTGATGGAAAATGTGGCTACGGCCGAGGCGGTGGATACCGTCATGAAACTGGGGATGGCGCACCCGATGGGCCCCCTGACTCTGGCCGATTTCATCGGCCTCGATGTCTGCCTGCATATTATGAATGTCATGCACAAGAATCTTGGTGACGACAAATACCGGCCCTGCCCGTTGCTTCGAAAAATGGTGGCTGCCGGCCATCTTGGCCGCAAGACAGGCCAGGGTTTCTATAACTATTCCTGAACCAGTCAAAGAAGAGGAACTTCATGGATTTCACGTTGACGGAAGAGCAGAAAATGATCCAGCAGACTGCTCGCGAGTTTGCGCAAAAAGAAGTAGCCGCCGATGCGGCAGAGCGGGATCAGAACGAAACCTACCCGGCCCACCACATCAAAAAGATGGGGGAACTCGGTTTCATGGGCATGATGGTTGACCAGAAGTACGGCGGCGGCGGGCTCGATACCATCAGCTATGTGCTGGTCATGGAAGAGCTTTCGAAGGCGGACGCCTCGGTGGGTGTGGTTTGCTCGGTCAATAACTCGCTTGTTTGTTACGGCCTAGAACACTATGGCACCGACCACATCAGGCAGAATTACCTGATGCCTTTGGCAAAAGGCGAGAAGCTGGGCGCCTTCTGTCTGTCGGAGCCGGGCTCGGGGTCGGATGCCTCCGCCATGACAACGACCGCCACGCTGAAAGGCGACACCTATGTGCTGAACGGCACCAAGAACTGGATCACGAACGGCAAGAGCGCCGATACCTACCTGATCACGGCACACACCGACCTTTTGGCCGGTGTCCACGGCATCAGCGCCTTTGTCGTCGAAAAGGGCTTTCCCGGGTTCCAGGTGGGGCACAAGGAAAAGAAGCTCGGCATACGCAGCTCCGATACCACCTCCATCATTCTGGAAGATTGCCAGGTGCCAAAAGCCAACCTGCTCGGCAATGAGGGGGATGGCTTCAAAATCGCGATGAAAACCCTGGATGGAGGCCGCATTGGAATTGCCGCGCAGGCGCTCGGCATCGCGCAGGCATCGCTGGAGGCGGCGATCGCCTACTCGAAAGAACGCGTGCAGTTCGGCCGGCCGATTTCAAAATTTCAGGCGATCCAATTCAAGCTGGCGGATATGCAAACGCGCATCGATGCGGCGAGACTGCTGACCTATCGCGCTGCCTGGCTCAAGGACCAGGGACTGCCCTTTTCGACGGAAGCGGCAAAGGCCAAACTCTACGCATCTGAAACCGCCGTGCATGCCAGCAGCGAGGCGGTGCAGATTTTCGGTGGAGCCGGATACCTGAAAGACTATCCGGTGGAGCGCTACATGCGCGACTCGAAAATTACGGAGATTTATGAGGGGACCTCTGAAATCCAGCGCCTGGTTATCGGCCGGGGTCTGGTGTCATAGGTCGTCCGGGCCGGTGAGCTTTCGCACTCTTGGGAGGTTATTTTTCGTCGCTGAAACGACGCACTGTTTTGCGCAAGTGCCGGCTGGCGGAAACTTTTCGGACCGCTGCGACATTTGTTTGTTTGGTAATTAGTTAGTATATTGACCAAGTCAGCGCCATCTGGCGCGTCATATTCTGCTTGGAGGCTATGTTATGTCAGGATTCCTGGAAGATGGGAAGATCTGGTTTAATGGAGAGTTGATCGATTGGAAGGATGCCAAGATTCACGTAATGAGCCACGTACTTCATTATGGTTCATCTGTATTTGAAGGTTTGCGCTGCTATGACACCCCGCAAGGCCCGGGAATTTTCAGGCTGCAGGATCATACCCGCCGCTTGTTCGATTCGGCCAAGATATATCGCATGCCGATGCCATACCCGGCCGATGTTTTAACGCAGGCCTGTATCGATGTCGTCAAGGCCAACGGCTTGAAGGCGGCTTACCTGCGCCCGATCGCGTTTCGCGGCTACGGCAGCCTTGGCGTCGATCCGCGCGACACGCCGGTGGAGGTCGCGGTCGCGGCTATGGCCTGGGGCAAATATCTCGGCGACGAAGCCATCAATATCGGCGTCGATGTTCGTGTGTCCTCGTGGACGAGAATGCGCGCGAACACGTTTCCCGCGATGGCCAAGTGCGGGGCCAACTACATGAACTCGCAGCTCATCAATCTTGAAGCCAAGGCAGATGGCTACGTCGAGGGAATCAGCCTGGACGCCAACGGCCACGTGAGTGAAGGCAGCGGCGAAAACATTTTCCTCGTGCGTGACGGCAAAATTTTCACACCGTCGCTCGCTTCGTCGATTCTTCCGGGCATCACCCGTGATTGTGTCATACGGATGGCGAATGACCTCGGATACGAAGTGGTCGAAACCACCATTCCGCGTGAAATGCTCTATATCGCCGACGAGGTGTTTTTCACCGGCAGCGCCGCGGAGGTCAGCCCGATCAAGTCCATCGACAGGGTGCCGATCGGGTCCGGCACGAGGGGCCCGATTACCGAGAAACTGCAGAAACGATTCTTCGGCATTCTCGCCTGTGAAATCGAAGACAAGCATGCTTGGCTGACGTTTGTCGACTGAGAGAACGTGCCATGAGTCTAAGTCGTAGACAGGCAAGAGAACTCGCATTGCGAGCGTGTTACGCCTGCGAGCTTTCGGGCAACCCCATGGAAAGTATCATCGAAGAGATGATCGAGCGCGTGGACCGGGACGAGCATACGCGGCAGTTTGCAACCCGGCTGTTGCGGCAGAGTGTTGAACATCGGGATGAGATTGAGAAGTACATCGTAAAGCAGGCACACAACTGGGACTTCGACAGAATCGCGGTGCTAGATAAGCTGATCATGCGGATGTGCATCACGGAATTTCTTTTCTTTCCGGATATTCCGCCGAAGGTCTCTATCGACGAGGCCATCGAGGTTTCCAAAAAATATAGCACAGAAAAGAGCAGCGTTTTTATAAACGGGGTTCTGGACGGAGTGTTGGCATCTCTGAAAAGCAGCGGGCGGCTCAAAAAGAGCGGTCGCGGTCTCGATGAGTAGCGTCCCGGTTCAGGATTCACCCAAGCGGGCCGTGTGGGCCCGATTCTCCGGACAAAATAAACAGCGAGATTCAGGATTAGGGAATGATTACAGACGTTGTAGGTAAAATCTTTGGTACCAAGCACGACCGTGATGTGAAGCGCATTCGGCCGATCGTCGCTGAGATCAACGAGCACTACGAGGCGATGCATGGTCTCACAGACGAACAGATACAGGCCAAGACACAGGAGTTTCGCCGCAAGATCGCAGACGCTATCGCTGAGGTTACCCGCGAGCGCGAAGAGCTTGTTGAACTCATTCGGTCGGACTCTTTTTCAACCAACGGCAGCAGCGGGGAGACGGATGAAGGCAGCGAGCGCGACGTTGAGAAGACCCGCGCCCGCATCAAGGCACTGGAGGAAGAGGAAGACAGGATCACCAGCGAAACGTTGGACGAGCTCCTGCCGGAAGCATTTGCCGTGGTCAAGCAAACGTGCAAGCGGTTGCTCAACAAAAAGTGGAAGATATGCGACCAGGAAATTGAATGGGATATGGTTCCCTACGATGTTCAATTGATTGGCGGTGTCGTGTTGCACGAGGGCAAGATCGCGGAGATGGCCACTGGCGAGGGTAAAACGCTGGTCGCAACCATGCCGCTCTACCTCAACGCGCTGCCGGGCAAGGGCGTTCATCTGGTTACGGTAAATGATTATCTCGCGCGCCGCGATTGTGAATGGATGGGCGAGATCTTCAGATTCCTCGGACTCACCGTCGACTATATTGCCAATAGCATGGACCCGGCCCGTCGCCGCCAGTCTTACAATGCCGACATCACCTACGGCACGAACAACGAGTTCGGCTTCGACTATCTGCGGGACAACATGGCGATACGTCTCGAAGACAAGGTCCAGCGTCGCCACTATTACGCGATCGTCGACGAGGTCGATTCGGTGCTCATCGACGAGGCACGCACGCCACTGATCATTTCAGGACCGGTCGAGCACTCGACACAGCGCTACGACGAAATGAAACCGCGGGTCGAACAGCTTGTCCGGCGCCAAACCCAGCTTGTCAACAGCATGGTCGCCGAGGGCGAAAAGCTGTTCAAGGCCGGCGACGAATATGCCGCCGGTATCCAGCTTTTCCGGGCTTCACGTGGCGCGCCGAAAAACAAGAGATTGATAAAACTTCTGCACGAAGTTGGGGTCAAGAAGCTCATTCGCCGCGTGGAAAACGATTATCTCCGCGACAAGCGGATGCACGAAATCGATGAAGAACTCTATTTCGCCATCGATGAAAAGGCACACACGATCGACGTGACCGACAAAGGGCGTGAGGGCCTGGCGCCCGACGATCCGGATATGTTTGTGCTGCCGGATCTTTCTGAGAAGCTGCACGACATCGAGTCGGACGAGTCGATGTCGTCAGAGGAGAAGCTGGCGGCCAAGGCCAAATTGCAGGAAGAGTACTCGGAAAAAAGCGAGCAGCTGCACAATATCTCTCAGCTCCTGCGCGCGTATTCCTTGTTCGAGAAAGATGTCGAGTATGTCGTTTCCGACGGCAAAGTGATGATCGTCGACGAGTTCACAGGTCGGCTGATGCCGGGTCGCCGTTTCAGTGACGGTCTGCACCAGGCCCTGGAAGCAAAAGAAGGCGTCAAGATCGAGCGTGAGACGCAGACTCTGGCAACTATCACACTGCAAAACTATTTCCGCCTGTACAACAAGCTGGCTGGAATGACCGGCACAGCAGAGACCGAAGCCAGCGAGTTCTGGGAAATCTACAAGTTGGATGTAACCGTCATCCCGACGAATGTACCGGTGCAGCGTGCCGACGAAGAAGATCGGATTTACCGGACCAAGCGGGAAAAGTACAAGGCGATCATCGACGAAATCGTCGAATGTCACGAACGCCGGCAGCCGGTGCTCGTGGGGACCGTTTCCGTCGACGTCTCCGAGACACTCAGCCGAATGTTGAAGCGCCGCGGTGTACGCCACTCCGTCCTCAATGCCAAACAGCACCAGCGAGAGGCCGAGATTGTGAGCAACGCAGGCCAGCCTGGCTCGGTGACCATTGCGACCAATATGGCCGGCCGGGGAACCGATATCAAGCTCGGTGCCGGCGTTGC
>CAZTNL010000022.1:0-7632 GCA_964614885.1 uncultured Calditrichaceae bacterium
TTTACATGCAGTAGCCAGCATACAGGATTTCTCAATGTGAATCGAGTACCAACGTATACCATACCGATCCATCGCTGGCACGCTGGCGCGCAGACTGGCGCCTGAAAGACAGGAAGGGCAAACGCATGACTGGAATCTGCGCGACCGATTCGACAAGCGGGTCGCCAGCGGCATTTATCTGGCGCATGTGGAAATGCCGGGAGTGGGCGCGAAGGTGCTGAAACTGGTGATTGTGCAGTAACGGCCCGCCCCGGAGATGGAGGCTCGTGACGCGTCTGCCTGCCACGCGGACGCGCAACAACCACCCGCTTACCGGCGATGCCGGTCTGGAATTCCCGCCAGACATTTCTCACAAATCGCTAACCAGCAACGTGTAGCCGACTTCCTCTTCGACCTTTTTCATGAAGCCTGGCTTAGCAGCCGCCATTTTTTCCTTCCTGAGCCGCGCCCGGATCGAAGCCTCGGCGTCCTCGAAAAAGCGATGGTCCTTCTTGCGTTCGATCACTTTGATGATATGGTAACCGAAACGGGTTTCGACAATATCGCTGATTTCACCAACCGGCGTGGAGAAAACGGCATCTTCAAAGGGCTTTTCCCACACGCCCCGCCTGACATCCTGGATGAGCCCGCCTTTGTCTTTCGTATTCTGGTCCTGGCTGAGGTCGCGAGCCAGCGCCGCGATGTCTTCGCCTCGTTTGAGGCGGCGCAGCACCTGTTTGGCGCGTGCGAGCACCTCTTTTTTCTCCTGCGGGGTCTTGCCGATCGTGCTCAGGAGAATGTGGCGCACGGTTGCGGTCTTGTCCATTTCGAAATCGGCGCGCACTTCCTCGTCGGTCACGGCAATTTCATCGCGGAGCTGCGATTCCAGGTATTTCTTGATCTTGATGCTGCGCCGCAGATCGGTTTTCACATCGTCTTCCGTCAGGGCCAGCAGCTTCAACTGATCGAGGAACGCCTGTTCGCTGCCAAGATTGGCGTAAATTTCCTTGTAAGCGCTGTCCACGTCCGCGGCAGACGCCTGGATGCCGGCAGCATCGGCGCGTTCTTGCAGTACCCGGTTCATCGTATATTCGTGAGCCAGTTCCCGAATGCGCTGTTTGAGCTTCAGGGGACTAAGGCGCCGGAGGCGGCCGACTTTGTTACCACGCCGGCGGGATATCTGGAACAGCAGGTCATTGCTCGTAAGCTCGAAATCGTTGGTTTTTGCCAGAACAAACCCGCTATCCGGGTGCATGACGCTATATTTAATAGACAGAGCTTTGGCCAACTTGTACAACTTAGACCCTTTTTCGAAAGGAGCTTTCGAGCAACTGAACGCCAGAAACAAGAGCGTCAGAAAAACGGGAAGTTTTTGCATTGGGAATCCTCTCTCCATTTTTGAAAAACCCTCAATCGACTCGTTCGCGACAGTAGCGACAAATTTACAAAAAAAATACAGAAAACATACTTATTTCTTTGGCTAGGACGGTCAAATTGTTTACATTGTCACCTTTTACTTACGAGACCTCAGATGAGAAAAAGCAATATCAGAAACCTTGCCATCATCGCGCATGTCGACCATGGCAAGACGACGCTCGTGGATGCAATGCTCAGGCAGAGCGGAATCTTCCGCGAGAACCAGGAAATGGTCGACCGCGTCATGGATTCGATGGATCTGGAGCGGGAGCGTGGCATCACGATCATGGCCAAGAACACCGCCGTCTACTATGGTGATGTCAAGATCAACATTGTCGACACGCCCGGCCATGCCGACTTTGGCGGCGAAGTAGAACGAAGCCTCAATCTCGTGGACGGCGCCCTCCTGCTCGTCGACGCCAGCGAGGGCCCTTTGCCGCAAACTCGGTTTGTGGTCAAGAAAGCCCTGGCAAAGAAGCTCCCTATCATTTTGATCATCAATAAGATCGACCGTTCCGACGCCCGGATTGACGAGGTGGTCAACGAAGTCTACGATCTGTTCATCGACCTCGACGCAACCGAGGAGCAAATCGAGTTCCCCATCCTTTACACCAACGCAAAAGAAGGGGTGGCACACACGCAGATTGGGGATGATTCCAGCAACCTGCGGCCGCTCTTCGAAAAGATTCTCGCCGAAATGCCGGGACCAAAAGCTGACGACAGCAAGAAGCCCCAGTTCCTGGTCACGAACCTCGACTACGACTCTTACGTCGGCCAGATCGCCATCGGGCGCCTGGAAAACGGCACCCTCCGGATGAACCAACGTTACAGTCTTTGCTCCGAAGACGGCACCCGTGAAGGCGTCAAATTTTCTGCGCTGTACACCTTCCAGGGCCTGAAACGCAGCCTCGCTGACGAGGTCATCGCCGGCGACATCATCGCCGTTGCCGGCATCGACGGCATGCACATCGGTGACACGATCACCTCGTTGGAAGAGCCGCAGCCGTTGCCTCGCATCTCCATCGATGAGCCGACGGTCTCCATGATTTTCTACGTGAACAACAGCCCGTTTGCCGGCAAGGAAGGCAAATACCTGACCTCGCGCCACCTGCGCGAGCGGCTCGAAAGGGAAACGCTCCGAAACGTGGCGCTGAAGATTCGACCGCTGGAGCGTGCCGACGCCTTCGAGGTGTGTGGCCGAGGCGAACTACAGATGGCGATTCTGGTCGAAACCATGCGCCGCGAGGGTTACGAATTGATGGTGTCCAAGCCCAGGGTCATCACACGCCAGGAGAACGGCGACCTCCTCGAACCGGTCGAACGCGTCTATATCGATGTGCCGGAACAGCACATCGGCGCCGTGACCGAGAAACTTTCCACGCGTAAGGGCCGCATGACCAACATGATCAATCATGGAACCGGCAGGGCGCACCTGGAGTTTGTGATTCCCTCGCGCGGGCTCATCGGCTTTCGCAGCCAGTTTCTCACCGACACCAAAGGCGCCGGCGTCATGAACGCGCTTTTCGACGGCCACGCCAAATGGGCCGGGCCGATACCGCAACGAAATTCCGGCGCTCTGGTCGCCGACCGCAGCGGGCGTGTTACCCCGTATGCCAGCCTGGCGATGGAAGATCGCGGGCAGCTTTTTCTCGAAGTCGGCACCGAAGTGTACGAAGGCATGATCGTGGGCGAGCGCAATCGCAACGGTGACCTGGACGTCAACATCACCAAAGAAAAGAAACTGACCAACATGCGCAGTTCAACGGCTGACGTCACCGTGACGCTGCGCCCGCCACGCAGACTGTCGCTGGACCAGTGTATCGAGTTCATCGCTGAAGACGAAGTCGTGGAAGTCACACCGCTGAGTATTCGTCTGCGGAAAATGGAACTCAACGCGGACAAGCGCGCGGTGGGAAGAAAAAAGGAAAAGGTCGTGGCCTAGGGCCACGGGCGCCCGACCATTACGGCGTTTCGTCCCCTCATGAAAATTGACCTTCGTCAAAAAATCGTACTGGTCACCGGCGCCTCCGGCGGCATCGGCCGGGCGATCGCCAAACAATTTGCAGAGGCCGGCGCGACCGTGGCCGTACACTACTACAAAAGCCGAGAGCACGCAGAAGCCACGCGTATGGCCCTGAGCGGCGACGGGCACCTCACCTTTCAGGCGGACCTGACCGACCCGCGCTCGGCGGCAGCCCTTGCCGGTGCGGTCATCAAACAGTTCGGACGTATCGACATTCTGGTCAACAACGCCGCGTTGGTTGAATTGCACCCCCTGTCTGAACTCGACTACGCCGGCTGGCAGGAGGCCTGGCAAAGAACCATTTCCACCAATCTCCTGGGACCAGCTTACCTTTCGTTCCCGGTCATCGAGCAGATGATCCGGCAGGGCGGCGGCCGAATCATCAACATCACTTCCCGCGGGGCTTTTCGCGGCGAGCCGGACGCCCCGGCTTACGGCGCTTCCAAAGCAGGGCTGAATGCCATGAGCCAGTCGCTGGCGAAAGCGCTGGCGCCGCAGAAGATTTACGTCTACGCCGTCGCCCCCGGCTTCGTCGATACCGAGCGCGTGGCCCCGATACTGAACGGCCCGGACGGCGAAGACATTCGTCACCAGAGCCCTTTCGGCCGGGTGGCAAAACCGGAGGAAGTGGCCCACACCGTTCTGTTCCTCGCCGGAGAAGGCGCTGAATTTCTGAGCGGCGGTATCATCGATGTCAATGGCGCTTCTTATCTGAGAAGCTAGGCCGTTCAAAGCGAAAGGCGCGCGTGCCACAGTCCACATTCATTTCCCCCGAAAATCACTGGACCCTCTGGGCCATTCTCCTGACCGTGGCTGCCCTGGGAATCCTGGCGGGAAACACGCGCTGGGGCGCACGGCTGTCCGCCGCGGTGATCTCAATCGCCGGCGGTTTTCTTCTTTCCAACCTTACGATCATTCCGGTGGCGGCTCCGGCCTACGATGTCGTCTGGAGCTATTTTGTGCCGCTGGCCATTCCACTTCTGCTTTTGAAAGCCGACATTCGCAGGATCCTCAAAGAGGTGGGGCCGACTTTGATCGCCTTCGGCATCGGCGCAGTGGGAGCCGTTGCCGGCACCGTGGTGGCTTTCCATCTGCTGCCTCTCGGGGAAGAGGGCTGGAAACTCGCGGCGATATTCTGTTCCACCTACATCGGCGCTTCGGCCAATATCCAGGCCGTGCTGAAAGTCGGCCCGATTCTCTTCCTCTTCGCCGCGGTCATTCTTTCCGTCCATTTGCTTTTCCTCCTCGGTTTCGGTAAATTGTTCAAACTCGATCTTGCCGAAATGGTGATCGCCTCCAACGCCAACATGGGCGGCCCGACGACGGCCGCGGCCATGGCGGTCGCGAGAAAATGGCAGTCGCTGGTGATTCCGGCTATCCTGTGCGGCACCCTGGGTTACGCCGTTGCAACCTTCATCGGGGTGGCCGTCGGCTTCTGGCTGAAATAAGTTCAAAACTCAAATTGGGGATTCTGAATTGAACGAGAAAAAACCCGCGCTCGGAACGGTCGGCTACGCGTTCAGGAACATCGTCTGGCCGCGGCGGAAGCTGCTTTTCCTGGGGCTGATCCTGATCATCTTCAACCGCCTCTCCGGCCTGGTGCTTCCGGGCGCCAGCAAATATTTGGTAGACAATGTCATCAGCGCCGGCGACCACGACCTGCTCAAACTGATTTTGCTCGCCGTCAGTGTGGCGCTTGTGGTTCAGTCCACCACCTCTTTCTTTCTGACGAAGCTGCTGAGCGTCGAAGCGCAGAACCTCATTTCGGTGCTGCGCTCGCAGGTGCAGCGCCACGTCCTCTATTTGCCGCTGCGCTTTTTCGACAACACCAAATCCGGCGAGCTGGTTTCACGCATCATGAGCGATGTCGAAGGCGTGCGCAACCTGGTCGGGACCGGGCTGGTGCAAATGGTCGGCGGCGTGCTGACGGCGATCGTTTCCCTCTTCCTGCTGGTGCGAATCAACGCGTGGATGACCCTTTACACCCTGGCGCCGCTGGCGATATTTGGCTTCATTTCGCTCAAGGCGTTCAGCAAAATCCGCCCCATTTTCCGCGAACGCGGTAAGATCAACGCCGACGTCACCGGCCGGCTGACCGAATCGCTCGGCGGCATCCGCGTCATCAAAGGCTTCAATGCCGAAGAGCAGGAAATAAAGGTCTTCAGAAGCGGGGTGCAGAGGATTTTTGAAAATGTCAAAACCTCCCTGACAACGACCAGCCTGGTCACGAGTTCGGCAACCCTGCTGCTCGGGCTGGCCAGCGTCGTGATCATGGGTATCGGCGGAACGCTTATTCTGCAGGGCAAGATGACCCTCGGCGACTTCTTTGCCTTTACCCTCTACCTCGGTTTTCTCGTGGCGCCAATCGTACAGATGAGCAACATCGGCAGCCAGATGACGGAAGCGTTTGCTGGTCTCGACCGCACCGAGGAGCTGCTGAACCAGCCCCGCGAAAGCGATGATCCGAAACGGACGATCGAGTTGGCGGAGATCAAGGGCGATGTCGTCTTCGATGACGTAAGCTTCTCCTATGACGAGGGAAACAAGGTGTTGAAGCACATCAGTTTCGAGGCGCCTGCAGGCTCGGTCACCGCCCTGGTCGGCAGCTCGGGCTCAGGCAAAACCACGATCGCCGGGCTTGCCGCTTCCTTTCTGGAGCCGGATATGGGCGCCGTGCTGGTAGACGGACACGACCTGTCGCGCGTCAAACTGGAAACCTACCGCTCCCGTCTCGGCGTTGTGCTGCAGGACGATTTTCTCTACGAGGGAACGATTCGCGAGAACATCCTCTTCGCCCGGCCGGACGCCAGCGAGCAGGACTTGCTTGCGGCTGTGGAAGCGGCGCACGTGAACGAATTTACCGACCGTTTCGACGATGGACTCGAAACCCTGATCGGCGAACGCGGGGTCAAACTGTCCGGCGGCCAGAGGCAGCGCGTTGCCATTGCCCGCGCCCTGCTGGCGGACCCGCGCATCCTCATCCTCGACGAGGCGACTTCAAACCTGGACACCGAAAGCGAGCTCTATATTCAGGAAAGTCTTGCCCGGCTGATGAAAGGGCGAACCACATTTGTGATCGCTCACCGGTTGAGCACCATCCGCCAGGCCGACCAGATTCTGGTCATCGAAGCCGGAGAAATCGCCGAGCGCGGCACGCACGATGACCTCATCGAAAAACAGGGACGGTACTACCAGCTCTACACCTATCAGGCGAGAATATAAGACAGAAGAAACGAAGAGTCTACTGCACCGTCACCACGCCGGTCTCGCCGTGACTCGCGCAAAAATACGGGAAAGTGCCCTTTTCGCTGAACGTGTACTCGCCGGTCGCATCCATTTCCATGAACATCATGTCGAACATCCGGGTCGGATGCCCAGGGCTGCCGCTCTGAACCTTGTGGAAATCGCCGCACAGACAGACCGGGTCGTCGTTCGTCCACCGCACGGTCGTGCCGGCAGGCACCGTGACTTCGGCAGGCTCAAACTGGTTGTTGACGATGGAAATCTCTACAACCGACGGCGCCGCTTGCGCCGGATTATCACTGCCGCTGCAGGCCGCCAAAAACAGCAGAGGCAGAATGAACAATCCACCCGGAAACAACTCTCTCATTTTCCCCTCCTTCGTTTTGTGGTGAAATGCGGTTGAATTACGTCGAAAAGCCCTTTTGCGCACCACGATGGATAGAGCCAGACATTCAAACACCACGAAGCGCACGAAGGACTCGAAGAAAAAAGCTAACCTGATATATTCATAGCCACGGAGTTACTCGTGCCCAAATTGCATTTGGGCACGTGATTGCCTGAAAAGCTTTGATTTGATTCCGCCCTACCTACCCACGACGAGAAGCCGTTCCCAAGTACAACTTGGGAACGAGTACAAGCTCCGCCGCACCAGTGCAGGATTCATCCGAGTCCATCCGCGTTTATCCGTGGCTAAAAGACTTCACGGCCTGGCCGCGCTATCTTTTGAAATCCCTAGGCGTCCAGCACCTCCCGGATAGCTGCACCGATCTCCCCGGCCACGATGGGTTTCATCACCATTTTGCTAACACCACAGCTTTCCAGCGCTTCCGCAGTGGCGCGTTCGCTGTAGCCGCTCACCAGAATAATGGGTATACCGGCCTTGATACCCGTAATTTCGCGGGCGAGCTCAAGCCCGTTGAGCCCGGGCATGCTCAGATCAGTAATCACGACATCGAAGTCATCGGGATGCG
>CAZTNL010000022.1:7732-13222 GCA_964614885.1 uncultured Calditrichaceae bacterium
ATCTCGCCCCCGCAACTCTTGAGGATACCATACAACACGGACAGCCCGAGTCCCGTGCCCTCTCCCGCGGTCTTGGTGGTGAAAAATGGATCGAAGATCCTTTCGAGCGTTTTCCGCTCCATGCCGCAGCCGGTGTCGCTGACAGTCAGCCGCAGGTATGCGCCCGGCGGCAGACCGGGCAGCCGGTTCTCCGGTGCATCGAGCGTGAACGGTTCCAGCCGAAGTCCCAGAACGCCGCCGGTTTCACGCATGGCATGGCATGCGTTGGTGCAGAGATTCATCACCACCTGGTGCATCTGCGCCCCGTCGGCCATGATGACGCCACAGCCCGGCACGATTTCCTCCCTGATTTGAATGCTGGGCGGCATGGAGGTGCGCACAAGCTTAACCACTTCCTTGACAATATGTTGCATCCGGACCGGCAACTGTTCTCTAGAGGCTTCCCGGCTGAAGGTCAGGATCTGCTGCACAAGCTCCTTGGCGCGCACCGCGGCCTGGGCGATCGAGCTCAAATCGTCCTGCAGATCGGTATCGGGCGGCACCTCGCGCGCCAGCATGTCCGAGTATCCCAAAATGGGAGTGAGCAGGTTATTAAAATCGTGCGCAATACCTGCCGCCATCACGCCGACGGCTTCCATCTTTTGTGCGATTCGCAACTGTGCCTCCAGCGCGGTTTTCTGTTCCTCGAGCTGCTTGCGCAGCGTAATGTCCTCTTTCAGCGCGATGTAGTGGGTAATGTGCCCCCTCTCGTCCGTGATCGGGCCTACATGCGCATCCTCCCAGTACAGCTCCCCATTCTTCTTCCGGTTGGCGAACTCGCCATGCCAAAATTTCCCGGACGTGATGGTTTTCCACATGTGGCGATATACTTCAGCCGTAGTCGCCCCCGACTTCAACAGCCTCGGATTCTTTCCCCGGACCTCCTCAGGGGTGTAGCCGCTCACCTCTGAAAAGCGCGGGTTGACGTACTCGATCTCCGCATCGCGGCTGGTAATAATGATCGAAACCGGACTCTGCTCCAAACCCTGCGACAATCTTCGAATCTGCTGTTCGGTTCGCTTGTGCTCGACTACCGGCGCGACCTGCCCGGCGATGAGACTGAGCGCATCCAGGTCTTGCTGGGAGTAAATTGAACCGTCTGAGTAGTGCTGCACCACCATGACCCCGAGGGTGTGGCCCGCGGCTTTAAGCGGTACGCCCAGCCAGATGGACGACGGCGTCCCGACAAGCGTCACGTCTCCATTGTCGATCATACGCCGGGTTGTCTGTTCATCGGCGAGAAGCGGCTTTCCGGTTCGGCGGACATAATCGGTCAGCGTGCCCTTGAGGGACAGCTCGGTGAAACTCTCCACCGTGTCGAATTCATCAACAAAATAAGGGAACGAATAGACGGTGCGACTCTCTTCGTAGAGCGCCACATAGAAATTGGTCACGTCCATGAACGTGCCTATCTGCCGATGAATCTCCCGGAGCAGTTCCCGCAGGTCACCGGACACACGGTAGGATTCCGAAATGCTGTAGAGCGCGGCCTGAATTCGCTCGGAGCGCCTGCGCTCGGTCACGTCTCTGTGGACCGAAATGGAGCTAACCAGCTTGCCATCGGCATCCCGATGGGCTTCGGCGCTCAGCATCACCTGCCTTTCTTCCCCGCCCGCTGTAAGGATGCTCAGCTCTTCATCCACGAGCTTGCCGGTCTTTTTCCACTTCTTGAACAGTGCCCGGGCCTTTTTCCGGCAGGCAGGCGCGTACAAAACCGAGAGCGCCGACTTGCCGACGAGGTCGTCTTTCTCATGTCCAAGCGCAGCCAGTGCGCTCCGGTTGACATCGAGAATCTTGCCGTCGATGGAAATGACATAACAGTAGTCGGGCTGATGTTCGAAAAACGTCCTGAACCGCTGCTCGGCCGTCGCCAGTTCTTCCCGCATCTTGTATGCTTCGCTCACATCCCGAAAAACGAGCACCGCGCCGGAAGTCTCACCAGTGTCGTCGCGAATAGGCGCGGCCGAATCCGCGATCTGGTACTCTGTGCCGTCCTTCGAGATCAGCAACGTGTGATTGGCCAGGCCAACCACCTTCCCGCTCTTGATGACCCGGCTGACCGGATCGACAACCCGCTTGCGCGTGCGGGCGTTGCAAATATTGAAAACAACGCTCAAAGATCGGCCGAGCGCCTTTGCCAGAGGCCAGCCGGTCAGCTTTTGCGCAACAGGGTTCATGCGGGTTACCTTGCCGTCTGGATCGGTGGCGATTACTGCATCGCCAATCGAATCAAGCGTGGTGCGCAAGCTTTCCTCGCTTTTGCGCAATGCCTGCTCCACTTCCCGGCGCTCGCTGATGTCCCGCACAAACCCGAGAGCCCAGAACGAGCCTCCGTGATGTATGGACGACAAGGCCAGTTCGATGGGAAATTCATGCCCGTCTTTTCGCCTGGCGGTGAGCTCGCGGATGTTGCCGATGGCCTCACCCTCGCCGCTCTTGATGTATTTGGCCCAGGCTCGCGTGAGTACCTCCCGGTACGTCTCCGGCATGACGAGATCGTGCAGATTCCGGCCGGCGACCTCCTTTGCCGCATAGCCGAACATCTTCTCGGCTGCCGGATTCCAGTACTCGACCCCGCCTTTTTCGTTTATCATAATCAGGGCGTCGAGCGCCGAACTTCCTATCTTGCGGAACCGCTCCTCGCTCTCCTCCAGGGCCTTGCGTTTCGCCCGTTCCTCGGTTTGGTCTCTGAAAATGAGCACCGCGCCTGTGGTGTTCCCGTTTTCATCCTTGATCGGAGCACTGCACTCTGCGACAGGAATTTCATCGCCATTTCTGTTGAGGAGGAGTGTGTGGTTGGAAAGCCGGGTTGTTGTGCCGGTACTCAACACCTTGTGGAGTGAACTCTCCGCGGGTTGGTGGCTGGTCTCGCTGACGACCTTGAAAATCTCTTCCAGCGGCTTACCGGCGGCCTCGGCCGTCTTCCATCCGGTGAGCCGTTCCCCAACCGGGTTCAGATAGGTAATCCTTCCCCCCGCATCTGTTGCGATCAAAGCGTCCCCGATGGAACTGATGATCGACTCCAACTGCGCCTTGCCACCTTTCATGAAGCGCCCGATTCTGTTCGTACTGGAGTGGTTGAAAGAAAGCCAGAAAGTCCCGCCGGCAGCGCGACTGGAACAACCCGTCGGCGAAAACTGAATGGTTTTTTAATTAAGGCATTTAAACCTTCAAATACAACAATATTGACAAAACTTTTTCATTCCGTCATCGCAGCACGGCTGCCTCAGAGTTGCAGGCGCACGCCGATTTCGATGATCTGTTTGGGGGGGATGGAAAAGAATGAGGACGCATCCATGGCATTGCGGGCCATGAACAGAAACAGGCTGGCGCGCCACCGCCTCATTTTCCCGCGCTCGGCCAACGAAAGTTTCTCGCGGCCCAGATAGAAGCTCGCGTCTTCGAGCGTCAGGTCGAAGCCCTGCTCCTGCGCCAGAGCGATCACATTCTCCATTTTCGGCTCTTCCATGAAGCCGTGGTGCGCAACGATGCGGTAGAATCCGCCGCCTAGTTTCTCGGCCGCGACCTTCTCCGAATTCGGTACACGCGGGACATCTTCAGTTTCAAAGTGCATGAAAACGGTTTCGGAATGCAGGATCTTGTTGTGCCGCAGATTGTGAATGAGCGCCGCCGGAACGATCTCCCGCTTGCCCGAGAGGAAAATCGCTTCTCCTCGAACTTTGTGCGGCGGGCTCTGTTCGAGGTCTCGTCTGAAATCCTCGAAGTTTGGGGTGAGACCGGCCAATTGCTCCGCCAGAATTCCGCGGCCTCGGCGCCAAGTCAGCATGACGATGAAAAACAGAGCGCCGATGACCAGCGGAAACCAGGCGCCGTGCAGAATCTTGCTGATGTTGGCGAAGAAAAAGGGGAAATCGACCAGGTAAAAAAGCGCGGCAAGTCCACCCGCCTGCAACTTGCTCCAGCCCCATCGTTTTCGGGCGACGACATAAAACAAAGTCGTGGTGATCAGCATGGTCGAAGTGACGGCCACGCCGTAGGCCGCAGCGAGATTGCTGGAAGAGCGAAAGCCGAGCACCAGACCGATGGTGCAAACCATCAGCAACCAGTTAACCGGCGCTATATAAATCTGGCCGATATGGCTGGCGGACGTGTGGGTAACCCTGAGCCGGGGCAGGTAGCCGAGTTGAATCGCCTGCTGCGTCAGCGAAAAAGAGCCGGTAATGACCGCCTGAGCGGCAATAATAGTCGCCATCGTCGCCAGGACCACCATCGGGATCATGGCCCAGGCCGGCACGAGCGCGTAGAACGGGTGCTGCGCTTCCTCCGGTCGGGCCAAAAGAACGGCCCCCTGGCCAAAGTAGTTGAGTACCAAAGCGGGCAGCACCAGAACCACCCAGGTCAGGCGAATGGGACGCTTGCCGAAGTGCCCCATGTCGGCATAAAGTGCTTCGGCGCCGGTTACCACGAGAAACACCGCGCCGAGAACCACGAATCCATGTCCCTTATTCTCTATCAGAAAACCGATGCCATGCCAGGGCAGCAGAGCCTTCAGTACCTCAGGGTGAGCGGAAATCTGCAAATATCCCAGGACCGCAAGAATGCAGAACCACACGAAGATGATCGGCCCGAAGAGCGCGCCGACCCTGGCGGTGCCTCTGCGCTGAAGAAGGAAAAGACCCGTCAGAATAACGAGGGTTATCGGGATGATGTAGGCCGTGAACACCGGCGTGATGATCCGGATGCCTTCAACCGCGCTGAGCACGGAGATAGCCGGGGTGATCATGCCGTCGCCGTAGAGCAGACACGCGGCAAAAAGCCCGATCGCAACCAGGCCGAATTGCCGTCCACGAACGCCGGCGCCTTTCGGTCGCAGGAGCGCGGTAAGCGCAATGACCCCGCCTTCCCCGTGATTGTCGGCCCGGAGCACAAACGTCAGGTACTTGAAGCTGACGATCATGATCAGCGCCCAGAACATGAGCGACAGCACGCCGAGCACATTGGCCGGTGTCGCCGCAATGCCGAATTCGCCGTGGAAGCACTCGCGGATCGCATACAGCGGGCTGGTGCCGATATCGCCGAACACGACACCGAGAGCCGCCAAAGAGAGTTGCGCCAGGCGGTCTCCGCCCGGTTTGTTCATGGACATTTGATGCGCTTGATTCGGTTTCATCCGTTGTGCCTGGTCGTTCGCGGTTGTGGTCGGCGCGGCGCTACAGGCCGCCAATCCGGAAATAAAAGCAGAAGCACGTTAAAACGCAACCTCTTTCCCGGAAGCCTCACTTTGATGCCGTCTCCGGAGATGAGAAACAGGCCTCATTGCTGGACAGGATAAACAGGATTCACAGGATGCGCCTTATGGGGCGACTAACCTGAAAAATTCATGGCCTCGGAGTTACAGAGTACACAGAGCTTCCGGTTTTTTGAAAGTTAAGAACTCACATTTTTCACTTGCGTATCCATAATCTAAACAACCACTTAGTGCCATTCTGA
>CAZTNL010000023.1:0-13147 GCA_964614885.1 uncultured Calditrichaceae bacterium
GCCTTCTTCCGCTCAAGATTTGTGGCGCACAGGTCGAGGGAATGGAGTCTGAATCGCACTTCGGGTCGTATCTGTGCTCCATCATTAAGACTTCCCTGGAGCTGGCCCTGACCGGAAAGGTGGAGCTCGACATGTTCGTCACGCACCCCATCTGCGATGCGGCCAGAAACCTTGGGGCCATTTGGGGTAGAAATTTTCCGTACAAATGCCAGATACTCTACTTACCTCAAAATCCGAACTCCTCTTTTTCGGCCGACTACCTGCGCAACGAGTATGCGCGACTGAAGAAGGATCTCGAGGAGATAGCCGGTCACGAGATCACCGACGCGGCCCTGGCGAAATCCGTAGCTCTCTACAACGAAAGCAGGCAACTGATGCGGGAGTTGTATGACATCAAGCGCGAAACCCCGTGGCTGATCGCGGCGGAAGATGCCTTTGCCCTGGTGGCAATCGCCGGATTCGTGCCGAGGGAGGAGTACATCGAGTTCATGCGGGCTGTTCTGCCGATGATCAGAAGCCGAGAAACCAAGCGGCAGGACAAGATGCGGGTTGTGTTCGAAGGCGGTTTTTGCGAACTGCCCCCGCTCGATCTGCTGCAGACGATCGACCGTTCCTGCTACCTCGTAGATGACGACCTCTTGATCGGCATGCGCTGGTTCCTCGGCGACGTGCCGTCAAATGGCGATGCGCTCACAAACCTGGCGCAGTCCTACATCGATAATTCTTCGTATAGCCCTGTACAGCACGATCTGAAAAAACCCAAGGAAAAAATGCTGCTGGAACGCATCCGCAACGCCAGGGCCGAGGCGGTGATCGTGGCGGCTGCCAAGATGTGCGAGCCCGGGCTTGAGGAAACGGTCACCTACAGCAAGGCGCTCGATGAGAATAAGATTCCGTACTTCGTGAGCGAATTTGAAGAAAATCAAACCACGTTTGACCACCTCGGCATTCAACTGGAAACGTTTGTCGAAAACATCCTGTTTAGCTGATTGGAGGATAACACAATGGCAGAAGCTGCGAAAATGGCCGACGACCTGGTCGGACGGGGAAACAAGACCGGCGCAAACCTCTTTCGGGACTGGTTTCAGGAGCTGACCGGGGTCGCCGAGCAAGGACGGGGCGCTGCCTACGTTTTTGTCATGGGAAGCCTGAATGAAATTCTGAAAACATTCGATTTTCCGGTGGTATTTCCGGAGATCAACTCGTTACAGACCGCTGTCCGCCGAGTTGCCGACGATTTTCTCAATGAGTCTGAGGACTATGGCTATTCGCCGGATATTTGTGGCTACGTCAAAGCCGATGTGGCCGTGCAGTTGCGGGGCGGGGAGCATCCGATGGGCCGCATTCCTAAGCCGGAGATCGCCGTGCTGACCAACGCGTGCAACACCTACATCAAGTGGGCCGAGATCTGGGAACGGCTGTATGATATTCCGATATTTACCATCGACGTTCCCGGCACGCGCGCGGCGGGAACCCAGACCGCGCGCGGCGAACAGGGTTTTGAAAACGACCGCAAGTATGTCGCTGCGCAGCTCAAAGAGCTTATCGCGCTCTGCGAAAAGGTGTCCGGCAAGAAATTTGACATCGACAAGTTTCGAGAAGTGCTCGGTTACGCCAACGACATGAGCCGGGGCTGGAAGAAGGTGCTGGAGTTGAATGCCCAAACCCCGGCGGTCTTCAATGCGCTGACTGATGGCACGATTTTCCTTGGCGTATCGAACGGCCTGCGCGGCACACGGGAAGGTAGTCTCTATTTCAAAGAGTTAGTTGAAGAGATGACCTACAAAGTGGTGCACGGCATCGGCACACTCTCTGAGGAGGAGTTCCGGCTCTTTTTTGTCGGTGTGCCCTGCTACCCGATCTTCCGGCGATTCAACGAGCTTTTCACCGACTGGAAAGGGGTGTTCGTGCATTCCACCTACCTTTGGTTTGCCTCCGGCGGTACCAATCTCGGGTTTGAGTACGACCTGAAGAATCCGATCGAAAGTCTGGCCGAGGGAGTCCTGGTGAGCGTACGAAACGCCATGGACAGCATGTTTTATCAGCACCAAACCGTGCTCGACCTTGCGGACGCCTACAATCTCGACGGCATTGTCTACCATCCGATCAAGAGTTGCCGGACGGTTTCCACCGGGCTGGCGGATGGCAGGCGATATCTGATGGAGCGCAAGAACTTGTCGACCCTTTTCATCGAGTCCGACATGATGGACAAGCGGGTCGTTTCGGAAGCGCAGATGAAAAACCGTATCGATGCATTTTTTGAAGGCATGATATCGAGGAAACATCAGCCAGTCGGCGTTTAGCCGGATTGTTCACGGTGGAATCGGTTGGCAAGTAAGACACAGACGATAGGAGATTAGAAATGGCATACGCTGCTGGCGTCGACGTTGGGTCGACGCAAACCAAGGCGGTTGTTCTTGACGAACAAAAGCACATTTGCGGCCGGGCGCTCATTGATACTGGCGCCAACGTGACCGCCGCCGCGGAAAAGGCTTTCAACATCGCATTGAAGGACGCCGGTCTTGGTGACGAAGAAGTCGAGTATGTGATCGGCACCGGATACGGGCGCTACAAAGTCACCTTCGGCAACCGGCAAGTCACCGAGATCAGTTGTCATGGCAGAGGCGCCGTGCACATGTTCCCGCGCACCCGCACTGTCATCGACATGGGCGGACAGGACAGCAAGGCGATCCGAGTAAGTCCGGAGGGTGAAATTGTCGATTTTTGCATGAATGATAAGTGCGCAGCGGGTACGGGCCGCTTTCTCGGCGCCGCCTCCGTGGCACTGGACATCCCGCTCGACCAGCTCGGACCGACTGCCCTGCAGGCCGAAAAGAGTGTGCGCATAAGCACCACCTGCACGGTATTCGCGGAGTCGGAGGTGCTTGCGTGGCTCGGCAAGGGCAAGAAAGTCGATGAAATCCTCTGGGGCGTGCACCAGTCCATCTCCGCGCGTTCCGTCGGCTTGTTGCGCCGGGTGGGCATTGAAGACGAGGTGACCTTCACCGGCGGCGTTGCAAAGAACAGTGGTATGGTAAAGGCGCTGGAGGATGGCCTCGGACGGAAAGTTAATGTTGGAGACGATTCCCATTTCATGGGCGCCCTCGGGGCGGCCCTCTTCGCAGTCGACCATATCTTGGGCAGTCGCCAACCTGTAAAAAAGGAGGTGAATTAGAATGCGCTGCACACTCGGGCTCGACGTCGGATCGACGTACACAAAGGCGGTTGTCTTTAGCGACCAGCAGGAGATTGTCAGTCATTACATGGAAGCCACCGGTTCCCGTCTGCAGGAAGTGACCGGCAAAGTGGCGGAAAAAGCCTGTGCCGACGCCGGGCTGTCCATGCAGGATATCGCTTATGTTATCACAACCGGTTATGGCCGGCACATGGTTCCGTTCCGCGACCTGCAGGTGACCGATCTGACTGCTACCGCGCGCGGAGCGAGCTTTCTTTTCCCCGACACGAGAACGGTGCTGGACATCGGCGGCCAAACGATGAAAGCGAGCCGTATTGATGAGGCGTCGAAGGTGACCACCTTTCGCCTGAACGACAAGTGCGCCTCGGGCACCGGTGCCTTTCTGGAGAAAACGGTTCGCTACATGGGATACCAAACCGGGGATATAGGACCGTTGCTGAAACTGGCCAAGGAAAAGGTGCCGATTTCAGGCGTGTGCGCGGTTTTTGCTGAATCCGAAGTGATCAACCATCTGTCCGAGGGCGTGCCGCCTGAAGACATCATGTACGGCGCCATCCTTTCTCTGACTGACCGTTCCGTACAATTGATGCGCCGCATCAAGGCGGAACCTGAATACACGCTTCTTGGCGGCATCCTACGCTGGGAGAAGATGGCGGAAGTAATTCGCGAGAAAGTCGGCGCCGAGGTGAATGTGCCTGACGGGGATATGCCACAATTCACAGCCGCGCTTGGATGTGCGATCCTGGGCCATATTCGCCTGAAAAAGCTGGCAACCGCTGGCGAAGCATCCACGGTCGAAGCGGTAGTCGCTTGAGGCGGCCGATACTGCAAGTTCGAATGAACCTTCACCAGATCGGAGATTTTGAATGAAAGCAACGGAAATACTTGTCGAGGAGCACCGTGTCATCGAGAAAGTCCTCGCTTGCCTGGAACGCATCGTGGCCGATGTATCGCGGGACGGAAAACTCAATGCCGAATCCGCGAATGCAGCCATCGAGTTCTTCAAAAATTTCGCAGACCAGTGCCATCACGCTAAAGAGGAAGACCGGCTGTTTGGTGTTATGGAAGCGGGCGGCGTGCCCGTGGACGGTGGCCCCATCGGCGTGATGCTTTCCGAACATGAGATGGGACGCAAGTGCGTTCGCGGCATGGCTGCCCAGGTTGAAAAGGCTGCCACAGGAGATGCCGCGGCCATAGGCGAGTTTCGTCAAAACGCGATGGAGTTCATTGCGCTGCTCTCGGCGCACATACAAAAGGAAAACCAAATCCTTTTCCCAATGGCCAACAATGTTCTCGGAGATCGCGGAGGCGACAACCTGCTTTCGGAGTTTCGCCAAATTGAGGCGGATGCCGGCGGCAAGCGCCACGCGGAATGGCTGGGCGTCGCCAGAAAGCTCTGCGAGCGCCACAAAATCCCGTTTGTGGAAGACGGCGAGATTGGCACCTTGCGTGCCGAGTTCCTGCCGGATTAGGTATGCCTGACAAAGAGAATCTGAACGACAATCCGCTGAATCTGCTTTCGGACTCAGAGCCCTGCCGTGTCCCCCCCGGGGGCAGCTATCTCGGCTGTGCTTTGCCGCCGAATCAGGCTTTGCTTGAGCAGGGGTGGGAACGCCGGTTTATCGGGGATGCCAGGATGGCGCGGGACGCCGTCGACAACTACACTGCGATGGGGTTCGAGGTGAGGCTGGAGTCCCTCAATCCGGATGAGTTACGCGATGACTGTACCGGATGCAAGGCAATGTTCTCGGAGTTCAGGGCCGTTTACACCCGAAAGAAACCGGGGTAGCAAATCTCTCTGACTGAAAACGACAGACCATGATTTTTCAGCTATCGATATCAACGCGACGACGGATGTAACGGAATGCGAACTATCATAGAGCCTTTCCGCATCAAAATGACGGAACCGATCAAGATTATCACGCGGGAAGAGCGAGAGCAGGCGCTGGAAGCGGCGCACAACAACGTGTTTCTGCTGGATGCTGAAAACTGCTGTATCGACTTGCTGACTGACAGCGGGACCGGCGCAATGTCCGCGCAGCAGTGGGCCGCTTTGATGCTCGGAGACGAGAGTTACGCCGGCAGCAAGTCGTGGAAAAAATTCGAGGGGACGGTTCGTAAAATCACCGGCATTAAACACATTTTCCCCACGCATCAAGGGCGTGCGGCCGAGAGCATTCTGGCACAAACCAGACTGAAGCCCGGAGATGTCGTTCCGAACAACAGCCATTTCGATACGACTCGGGCCAATATAGAGTTCGTCGGGGCGAAGGCGGTCGACCTGCTTACCGATGACGGGCTGAAGCCTGGCCTCGAAGTGCCGTTCAAGGGCAACATGGACCTGAAACGCCTGCAGGTGTGTATCGATGAGTATGGCGCCGGGCGGATTCCCTTCTGCATGATCACGGTGACGAACAACACCGGCGGCGGTCAACCCGTCTCCATGGGGAACATCCGGGAGATCAAGAAGGTGCTGCAGCCTCACGGTATTCCTCTGTTCATCGATGCGTGTCGCTTTGCTGAGAACGCATTCTTCATTCGCGAAAATGAGCCGGGTTATGAAAATCAGTCGCTGCTGGAGATCGCTCAGGAAATGTTTTCCTATGCAGACGGCGCCACCATGAGCTGCAAAAAGGACGGCCTTGCCAACATCGGCGGCTTTCTTATCTGCAACAACGATGAGTGGGCCGAGGCGTTTCGGAATGCGCTCATCCTGCGCGAGGGGTTTCCTACCTATGGCGGCCTCGCAGGTAGAGATCTGGAGATTATCGCGGTCGGACTCATGGAGGCTTTGGAGTATGAGTACCAGGTTTACCGTCACGCCACAGTGGCGTACCTCGGCGACAAGCTGGATGCGCTCGGCATCCCATTTGTAAAACCCGTTGGCGGCCACGCTGTTTTTCTCGATGCCCGTGCTTTTCTGCCGCATTTGACATCCCTGCAGTATCCGGGCATCGGCCTCGTGAATGCGCTCTACGTTGAAGGCGGGGTCCGCAGCGTTGAGCTGGGGAGCGTGATGTTCGGAAAGATAGACGATGCGGGCAACGAAACCCCGTCGCCGCTGGAACTCGTGCGCCTGGCCTTTCCAAGACGCGTGTACACGCAGAGTCACTTCGATTACCTTACCGAGGTCATCGCCACGGTATGGGAAAATCGTGAGCGCATCCCGGGCCACAGAATCACCTTCCAACCCCCCTTTTTACGGCATTTTACCTGCCACTTCGAACCCATCAGATAGCGCCTTCAGGCCAAGCCTGACGAAGCCGATTCCATTCGTGTCGGGTGGCACATTTTGCGCAAGAAAGACCCTGCGGTTCTCCACGCAATGCGGTCTAAACATGCCTTTTCAATTTCCGTCCTTTTACTGGAAGTGAGAATATAGCGGATTAATTTGACCAATTTCACGACTGGCGCGGTCGTTGTTACAACAGTAAAATGGCTTAAATTATTGAAAATAAAAGGCCGGTGTCTGCCTGAAGGACCTGGCACGGCGCTTGCGTTGGTGCGATGCGCAAAAGATGACTTCCACGAAATCAAAAATCTTGATCGTAGACGACGACAAGGAGCTCTTGTCCAGTTGTGCCAAGCTGCTGCGCAGCAATGAACAGCTCGACGTCGTCACCTGCGATGGCCGGGCCCCGGCCGAAGCCGAAATCCAACGGCACGAATTCGATCTCATCATCAGCGATCTGTCAATGCCTGACGGCACCGGGCTGGAATTGTTGAATGTGGCGAAGAATGTCTCGCCCGAAACCCCATTTGTCATTTTCAGCGCATACGGTAATGTGGAACACGCCGTCGAGGCCATGCGGGATGGCGCATTCGACTTTATCGAAAAGCCTTTCAAGGCCGAACGCCTGCGGATAGTCGTGGAGAAGTCGTTGCAGTTGCGGGCGCTGATGAAAGAGAAGAATGACCTGGAGGAGAAGCTGGTCGAAAAGGAAGGCCTCGCCAAAGAGGTTGGCACTCCCAATATTGTCGGCACCAGCCCTGCGATTCGCCGCGTTTTAGGTATGGTTTCTCAGGTTGCTGAAACCGGTGCAAATGTGACTGTGATAGGGGAAAGTGGAACGGGGAAGGAGTTGGTGGCACGCAGTGTTCATGCTGCCAGCGCGCGTAAGGACAAGCCCTTCGTTCCGGTCAACTGCGGTGCATTCCCGCCGGAACTCTTTGAAAGCGAGCTCTTTGGCTACGAAAAGGGCGCTTTTACCGGAGCCTATCGTTCAAAACCCGGACTTCTGGAATTCGCGGATGGGGGTACATTTTTCCTGGACGAAGTCTGTGAGTTGAGTCTGCCGCTGCAGGTCAAGCTGCTGCGAACGCTTCAGGAACGAACGATTCGGAGGGTGGGTGGTACCGAACTGAAGGAGATCGATGTTCGCATCATTTCTGCATCGAATCAGGATCTGGAAAAGGCGGTCGAAGATGGAACGCTGCGTGAGGACTTGTACTACCGCCTCAATGTAATCAACATACCGTTGCCGCCGCTGCGTGAACGTACCGGTGATATTCCGTTGTTGAGCGAACACTTCCTGTCCAAGTACTCAAAGCTTAGTCCAAAGAAAATAAACGGCATTTCAGCCGACGCCATGCGCTGCCTCGAACGCTACAACTGGCCTGGCAACGTCCGTGAATTGGAGAATGTCGTCGAGCGGGCGGTCACCCTGACAACTGCAGAATGGATACGCCCGGGAGATTTGCCTGGTCATATCGCACGCCGCCAGGACAGGGCTTTGGCGGTGGAAATGGATCTCCCGTTTAAAGAAGTGAAGGAAAAACTGATTCACAAGTTCGAGAAAGAGTATTTGCTGCAGATGCTGGACCGGCACAACGGCAATGTTACACACGCTGCCGAATGTAGTGGAATCGACCGCAGAACGTTTCATCGATTGCTGAGCCGGCACCAGATCGACTCCCGGCATTGGAAGGATGCTTAAGGCGATCCTCCGTGCCTTTGTGACCGGAAAAATCTAACGCCAACCGGGTGCAGGCCTTATGGTCGTATCGATTAGGGGTATTTCTGTTTGGGTTGTTTTCAGCATCTGCACCGGAATTAGCTCGCTGCCCGTATGCGTTTCTGCCCAGGAAGCCTGTTTCGAGTGCCATGATGATCCGGAGATGGCCACCGAGGACACGACAGGCGGCGAGCGATCGCTTTTTGTTGACCCGGGTCTTTACAACGCTTCTGTTCATGGCGACCTCGCCTGTGAGGATTGCCACGCCGATATCGCGGAAATTCCGCACCCTGAACACCTGCAGAAAGTGGCTTGCGGCGAGTGTCATGACGATGCGGCTTCAGCGTATGCCGGCAGCGTACACAGTTCTGCTGTAGAGTCCGGTGCGGCGTCATGTGCGGACTGCCACGGGAAGCACGATATACTTTCGCCATCGGATGCGCACTCCCGTACCCATCCCTTGAATCTGCCGGCCACTTGCGCCAGATGCCATGCCGACCCGAAGGTGGTTTTCGAGCACAAGATACCGGTGCACGATCCGTTAGCTGCTTACAAGAAAAGCGTACACGGCAGCGCCCTCTTGTTAAGAAAGAATCTCGCTGCTCCAAGCTGTGTCAGTTGCCATGGTTCTCACAGAATCCTGTCTTTGTCCGACCCCGAGTCCCCGATTTACTGGAAACATGTCGGGGAGACTTGCGGGCACTGCCATAACGTGGTCTATCAGGAGTATCGTCAAAGCGTGCACGGAGTGGCAGTGCAGCGCGGCATGCGCGATGCGCCGGTATGTACTGACTGCCACGGCGAACACGATATCGAGTCGCCACAGAACCCGGAATCAACTGTTTACCGATTGCGTGTGGCGCCGGAGACGTGCGAACGTTGCCATGCGTCGGAGGTGATCGTGAAGAGATACAGTTTACCGCCGAATCGTGTTCGAACTTATGAGGACAGTTATCACGGTTTGGCCATGAAGGGAGGCTCGCTGGCGGCTGCTAACTGTGCGAGTTGCCACGGGGCCCATTTGATTCTGGCCTCATCCGACCCGAGGTCAACGGTGAATCCCGCCAATCTTGTTGGCACCTGTGGCAAGTGCCACCCGGACGTGACGCAAAACGTCGCCCAGGGGCCCGTACATCTGATGAGCAACACACATCCCGGACGCGTCGTGAGTTTTGTAAAGACGATATATATTTGGCTGATCGTGATTGTCATCGGGGGCATGCTGGTCCACAATGGGCTGGATTTTCGCCGGAGGGCGATTGTGAAGCTCAAGAGGAGGGAGGCGGCATGAGCTGGCTGACGACTCCGGTTCCCGGAAAAGTGCACAGCTACAGACGATGGACCCGCGCGGAAATCTTCCAGCACTGGGCCCTGGTGGTGACATTCGCTGTTTTGGCGGTCACCGGTTTTGCGCTGAGCTATCCCAACGCCTGGATCTTCCGGCCGCTTGCTGCGTTCAGACAAACGTTCGACCTGCGCGGCGTGGTTCACCGGGCCAGTGCCACAGTCTTCTTTTTCCTCGGGATCTACCATCTGGTTTATATGGTTGTGACGGACCGTGGCAGAAATCTCTGGAAAGCGTTAAGACCGAAGACGAAGGATCTCACAGATATGCGCGAATCCGTCCTTTTCAATCTTGGCAGACGCAGCAGTGCTCCGGCGTTCGCACACTTCAGCTACATGGAGAAGGCCGAGTATTTCGCTCTGCTCTGGGGTGCCGTGATCATGGGGGCGACAGGTTTCATGCTTTGGTTCGAACAGCTCACGCTCAGATTCTTCCCGAAGTGGACACTTGATTTGCTGACCGTCGTTCACCTCTACGAGGCCTGGTTAGCGACCCTTGCCATCATCGTCTGGCACCTCTACTTCGTCATTCTAAATCCGGACGTCTATCCGGTGCAGACCAGCATGTTCACCGGAACGCTTACCGCCGCTGAGATGCGGGAAGAACATCTCGACGAGTGGCAAAAGATGCAGTCCGAGCTTACGAAACCGGACGGCGATAAACCGGTTTCGTCCACAACTGAAGACGCCTCTGCCGATGAGAACACGGCATCATCTCCCCGATAAGCGCTTAAGATGAGAGCCCGGGCTGCTTCGCCCTTGTGAGAGGCGGCGTCCTCTCCGATTGGATTTCCCCCTGAGTTCGTTGCCTTTGCGAGGCCGGCATCGGTTTGTCGGCCTGCCTGACTGACTGCTGTCGGATTCGCCGTCAAATCCCCCACATCGTTGTTCTCGCTTGCATGTCTCTCTGCTATACCACAATCGCGGGGTCGATTCCAGGGGTGAGACAGTGCAGTCCAAAGTGTGCCTTGTGCGCCCCACACATGACAAGTGTCATAAATACAACTCCTTGAGCAACTGTTTGAGCTGTGTGCGGGACAGATTCGCCCCGCTAATGCATGTGCAAGCCCGCAGTATGCGAGGCCAGCCGCCTTGGCGGTAAGGATCGTAACTAATTGATGAATAAGGTTTTATGGTGGGCTTTGCATCGCCGGCGAACGACTGGCACAACCTTTGGATAGGTGGGGTCCCGAGGTTTGATGATTGACACCCGATGTCTCCGGGGCCAGGCTGGTCTGGCGCGGGCCTTCGGTGGAAGATGACGTTCAACGATAAGGACCTCTGCACATGGCCGGTTACATTCTCATATCAAGTTCGGATTTGAGCCTCCGCCAGGAGATTGTGGAACTGTTCGCCCATTCTGGCATAACGGCCCGCACCGTTGGGTGTGATATGGACTTGCTGCTTGAAATCCTGAAGACAGACTATCCCTTAGCCATTTACGACCTCGGCATTTCACACGTTAACGGCTTGAAGACGGTGCAGATCATACGACGAATCAGACCCAAGCTGTCACTTGTCGTGTTATCCATCGATCCTTCCCGCAAGCTCGGTGGCCAGCTCCTGCAGGAGGGGGTCGCTTATTACGATTTTAAACCGATCAACCCGGCGGCGTTTTGCCGGATAGTTCTCAATACACTAAACTGAGGTCATTTCAACCCAATCACAAATGGAGGTTATTATGAATCACAAGCGGTACACGGTGTTCCTCTTGTTCTGCCTGGCGGGTTTCCTGCTTTTCGCTTCGGGTGCGAATGCACAGACATACGTGGGGCCGGAGAAGTGCCTGACCTGCCACGGCGCGATCAAGAAAGACGCCTCAGGATGGCGCACCTCAATGCATGGCAACGGATATTCTGCTGTGCTTGACGATGCCCACTCGATGGAAAACTTGCTCGGCATCGTCAACGATGCGGACCAGAACGGAGTCGATGATTTCAAAGATGGCCTGGATTTCAATGCCATCAGCAGCGTGTTCGATCCGTACAAGCCGAACGCGCCGGTTCTGGCCTACTCGGCGGCGACCGGGTATACCATCACCATCGGCGCCCGCACCCATAAGGTCTATCTGACGTATGGAGGCAGTGGGCTTTATAAACAGCGTTACGTTGTGAAAATCGCCACCGATGAAGGTGAGTCGAACGACTACTACGTTTCGCCGATCCAGTTTAACGAGAAGACGCACGAGTATGTCCTCTACCATCCGGACGCATGGTACGACGCGAGCTTCGCGCCCATCGATTACTCAACGCGCGCGTTGGCTTCTACAAATTCGCGCAGTCTGGCAAAAGGATGTTCCGGCTGTCATATGACCGGTCTGGAATTGCAGCAGGATGCCAATGGCGAGTGGCTGCTGAGCGGAGCCGGTGTCGAGGACGAGTCGCTGTACGCCGACAAGAACAACGTTTTCGACATCGATGGCGATGGCGACCTCGACCAGATCAACACCGGGTGCGAGCGCTGCCACGGTCCCGGCGGCGACCACGCAGCGCTCCCGGTCGCGACGAATATCATCAACCCGGAAACCGACCTGACCACCGACCAGGCTAACAACATGTGCGGCATGTGCCACAGTCGTGGCAAGAGCCTGCCTAACAATACATTTGGTTTCCCGTTCGATGACCAGAACATGCAGTCCTGGGCGCCGGGCGATCTGGTGGCCGATCTTTACACCGATGGCGGTGGTTACTGGCCTGATGGTGTGAATTCGCAAAAGCACCACCAGCAGTTCCCGGATTTCACCAAAAGCGACAAGCCGGGCTTTCAATTTCATCCGGTGACCTGCTACGAGTGCCATGATGTTCACAACTCTCAGAAGCACCATATCGTCACCCAGATCGTCGAGTCGGACTCTACGGGCGCGGACCTTGCGATAGCCACCGACAACGACGACAATACCCTCTGCCTCGCGTGCCACGCAACCCACGGTGATTTCACCAACATTCCTAAGGAATGGGTCGCTGACTACGCCAACCACGAGGCAGAAATCGGCGCGGTCGTTTCCAGGCACAGCAACCATGCCTACGACCCGACCGGCACAGGCTCCAGCCGCTGCTCCAAGTGCCACAACCCCAAAGTGGCCAAGTCGGCTGTTGCCTACGATGTGCATTCGCATACCTTCGAGGCGATCTCTCCGCAAAAAACCCTCGATTTCAACATGCCGAATTCCTGCGCGGTTAGCTGTCACAACAAAGATGGCTTCCCGAGCTTCGGCGTAGACGTTGCCGCAGACAATTTTACCGATTGGAGCGAGGCCAGCGACGTGACGATGTCCAACGAGCTGCTCTACTGGTACGACAACATGTGGTTCAAGCAGATGGGCAACGAAGGGGCGACCGTCCAGGCGCCTGAAGTCAGTGACATCACCGTAGACGGCGAGCTCAGTGACTGGGACGGAATCGACTGGGTCGAGGATATCCCGCTGGCGAACAACCGTATGGTATCGATGAAATCGGCGGTCACGACCACGGACATCTACTTTCTGTTCAAGTGGGCGGATCCGACGATGAGCATGACCCGGAGCGGGTCGTGGAGCTATGACGGCACGACCTGGACCACCAGCAGCGGCCAGTCCGAGGATCGCCTGGCTATCATGTGGAACATCAATATTCCCGATGCGGAATGGCAGGAGCGTGGCTGCATGAATAAATGC
>CAZTNL010000024.1:0-5089 GCA_964614885.1 uncultured Calditrichaceae bacterium
GCCGAACAACAAGAACTGCTGTTAGCATTTGCCGAAGAGGGCAACGAGCTGCTCGACGAGTCGGAGCCGTTGCTCATGGAGCTGGAGGCCCGCGCCAACGAATCGGGCGATGTTGACAGTGAAATTCTGAACACGATCTTCAGGCTGTACCATTCGCTCAAGGGCGGCGCTGGTTTTCTCGATCTGAACACCGTGCAGCGCGTGACCCACGAGGCCGAGACCTTGCTTGACCTGTTTCGCAAAGGGAAAGGCGAGATCAAGAGCGGGCATATCGACCTTCTGACCCGGACTTGTGACTTTCTTCGGGCGCTGCTCGGCAACATCATGGCCGAGTTTACCGATGCGGGCTTTGAGAAAGAGGCAGAAGACATCGTCGCGGCCCTCAGCAGGCAGATAGCGGCCATTACCGGCGAAGAGAAGGCACCGGCCGCGGTAACGGCGGCCGATGAGGGGAAGAATCCGGACGCTTCCAACTCGACGGGGGGCGAAACGGACGCGCCCGCCACGCCGGCGATCACGGACGATATTCGGCTCATTATTACTCCGGAAATGACTAAGCAGTTCGTGGGAGAATCGGAAGACCAACTGCTGGCGACCGAGGAGGCGTTTCTCATCCTCGATAAGAACCCCGCCGACGAGGAGCATTTGGATGATGCTTTTCGCTCGCTGCACAGCTTCAAGGGCAACGCCGGTTTCCTGGGATACGTCGATCTGGAGAGGCTGAGCCATCAGGCCGAAACCGTGCTCGATTGCATCCGTGCAGGTGAAATTCAGGGATCCACAGACCTGTTTTCGCTCTTGCTGGACGTCCTCGACTTCCTGCGCGCCGGTGTCAGTCAAGTGTCGGAAGGCCGGGAGCCGACCATTCCTGCGACGCCCGGAGTGGTGAATCTGATGAAAGATGCGCTCGAAAGAGCCAGAAAGCAATCCAGCCAGCCGGGCAAGAAGGGTGAAAATCTGGAGGAAGCGCAGGCGACCGCAACAAAACCCGAAAAAACTGAACCACCGGAAAAGAGCAGGATGCCGGCGGCGACCAGCGCCGCGCAGCCAAAGGCTGACGCCCGTGCAGGGTATCGTCCGGCTGCTCAGCGGCAGTCGATCCGCGTCGACGTGGAGAAACTCGAAGTTCTGCTCGACCTCGTCGGCGAACTCGTTATCGCAGAGGCCATGGTGGCGCAAAATCCCGATTTGGCCCATGTCGACCGGTCTCTGGAAAATTTTGAAAAAGCTTCGCTGCATCTCAATAAGATCACGCGCGATTTGCAGGACATCGCTACGTCCATTCGCATGGTTCCACTCGCCGGCATGTTGCGTCGCATGATTCGTCTGGTACGCGACCTGGCACAGAAAACCGGCAAAAAAGTCGAACTCGAGCTCATCGGCGAGGATACAGAAGTCGACAAGACCGTCATCGAACAGATCACCGACCCGCTCGTCCACATCATTCGCAACTCTATCGACCATGGGCTAACCACGCCGGAGGAACGCAAGCGGGCCGGAAAACCAGAGACGGGTCACCTGGTAGTCGAAGCGAAATACATGGGCGGCGAGGTCTGGATCTCCATCAAAGACGACGGCCAGGGCCTCAACCGAAAGGTTATCCTCGCCAAGGCGATAGAAAAGGGGCTGGTCGATGGCGACGGGTCGGATATGCCGGATGACGATGTCTGGCATCTCATCTTTCAGCCGGGCTTTTCGACGGCGGCAGAGGTGACAGACGTATCCGGGCGTGGGGTGGGCATGGATGTCGTGAAGCGCAACATCGAAAACATTCGCGGTAAAGTGGACGTGAGAAGCGAGCCCGGTGTCGGCACCGAAGTCACGCTCAAGATTCCGCTGACACTGGCCATCATCGACGGCATGATTATTCGCGTCGGCACAAATCGCTATATCGTTCCGATCATCGCGATCAAGGAAACGCTGCGACCGGCCTTCCAAGACATCACCCTCACCATGGACGGGCAGGAGATCGTCAATGTGCGCGGCAGCCTGTATCCGGTGGTCCGGCTGCACGAATTCTATGACCTGGCGCCGGAACATGCTGAGCTCACCGAGGGGATCATCGTCATTGTTGAAAACGCCGGCAAACGCTATTGCCTGTTCGTCGATGAGTTGATCGGGCAACAGCAGGTCGTCATCAAGGGGTTGAGCGGCTACCTCGGAAATATCAAAGCGATCTCCGGCTGCACGATTCTGGGAGACGGCACGGTCTGCCTGATCATCGACATCGCCGGGCTGACGAATCTGTGTATGGTCGGACATCAGACACAGCTTGCGGGAGCCGAAATGCGCGCGGGAGAGTGACCCCGGCCATCGTAAAAAGAACGACGTTCGACCAAATACCAGTAAAGGAAGCGACATGGAAGAAACCGACCTGCAAGGGGTTGCGCATCTCGCCGAAACCGATGAGGATGTTCAGGAAGGAAAATACCTGACATTTCTGCTCGGCAACGAAGAGTATGGCATCGACATTCGCAACGTAACCGAAATTATCGGCATCCAGAATGTGACCGACTTGCCGGATACGCCGCCCTTCGTGAAAGGCGTGATCAATCTGCGCGGTAAAGTAATTCCCGTCATCGACGTACGGCTGCGTTTCGGCATGGAAGAGAAGCCGTACGATGATCGTACCTGCATCGTCGTGGTCAACATTCGCAACATGTCAGTCGGGCTGATTGTCGACACCGTATCAGAAGTTTTGGATATTCCGGTCAAGGATATTGAACCAGCGCCGAAAGTGAACAACAGTGCCGGCAGTCGGTACATTCAAGGACTGGGCAAAGTCGGTGAGAAGGTGAAAATTCTACTGGACACACACACACTGCTTTTCGGGGAAGAGGCCGAACAAATGGCAGACGCTCTTACATGATAACTCGAACCCCCCAATGCAAGGAAACCCAGCAAACCAACTGCGAGCAGGAACCGATATGTTTTCAAAAAAACTGAGTTTGAAATACAAGATGCTTTTACTCTTCGTCATCGCGGTCTGCGTCGTCATGGCGGGCAGCACCATCGTTACGACCGCACTCACCAGCAAGGCGATGACCGAAGAGTTGCGTTCAACGCTGAATGTGATGGCCCGAGCCGCCAGCGACGGAGCGATGACCGGCCTCGAATTTTCGGACAACGATGCGGTAGCGACCTCGCTCAAGCCGTTCACAAGTCAGAAGCTCTTTTCTTACATCAAGGTTCTCGACAAGGATGGCGAAGAAGTGTTTAGCTACCGTCGCGCCGGGTTCCCACCCATTCAAACGACAAATGCGGAACGGCTTCAGCGGTTCAAGGATGAGATGTTTTGTTCCGGCCAGATCACGTCTGACGGCAACGAGCTCGGCACGATCAGCATTGGCATCTCGCTGGAAGACCGAAACCAGATGATCTCATCGGCGCGCATGGCCACCATTCTTGTCGCGCTGGGCGCCATCGTTATTTTCGTGCTCATTACGCTCTACATTTCCAACTGGATCGTAGCGCCCATCCAGCAACTCCGGATTATCTCGGAGCGGCTGGCTGTCGGCGACCTCGAACAGAATATCGATGTGCACCGTACCGATGAAATCGGCGCCCTCGCCGACTCGTTTCGAACGATGGTGGACGCGCAGAAGGCCAAAGCAAATATTGCCATCGAAATCGCTGAGGGCAACCTCGATGTCGCGTTCGAGATCGCCTCGGAGGAAGACTCCCTCGGCAAGGCGATGCGGACGATGAAGGAAGCGATCAACAGTCTGCAGACGGAACTGCGAGCCGCCACCGCCGCGCAAAAGGCAGGTAATCTCGACACCCGCTGTCGCCCGGAAAATCACAAAGGCGCCTACGCCGAGCTTCTGAACGGTGTCAATGACGCCCTCGACGCGGTCATTCAGCCGCTGCTGGAGTCGATCGAGATCATGCGTGAATACGCGGCAGGCGATTTGAGCAATCAGCTGCGAGAGCTTCCCGGACAACAGATTGTCTTGACCGAAAGCCTCAACGGCATCCGGACGAATCTTCAGGCTCTGATAGACGAGGGCATCTCCCTGGCGAAAGCCACGAAAGAAGGCAGACTCGACCGGCGCGGCCGGACCGATGCCTTTCAGGGGGGGTATCGTGAAATCATCGGCGGCATCAACGAGACGCTGGAAAATATCCTGGCCCCGCTCGACGAGGCGGTCGGCTGCCTGACCAAGATGGCTAAGGGAGACCTGACCGTCGAGGTTTCCGGCGACTATGAAGGCGACCACGCCGTCATGAAACAGGCGCTCAACCAAACTGTAGACGCCTTCAATCAAATTCTTGCTCAAATAGCCGTCACCGTCAACGAGGTCGCGTTTGGTGCCAATCAGGTTTCCGACTCCAGCCAATCTCTCTCCGAAGGCGCCACACGTCAGGCCAGCTCGCTGCAGCAGATTACGGCCTCGATGAATGAGATCGGCTCGCAAACCCGGCAGAACGCGCACAATGCGGAACAGGCCAACCAACTGACCGACGCCGCCAGCAGGAACGCAGACGATGGCAACAAACAGATGAAGAAAATGCTCGTTGCCATGCAGCAAATCAAGAAGTCCTCCGACGAAATCTACAAGATCATCAAGGCGATCGATGAAATCGCCTTTCAGACCAATCTGCTGGCGCTGAACGCAGCGGTGGAAGCGGCGAGAGCGGGCGTACACGGCAAGGGATTTGCCGTCGTCGCCGAAGAAGTTCGTAACCTGGCGCAGCGCAGCGCCAAGGCCGCGCAGGAAACCACCGACCTCATCGAGGATTCGGTCGCGAAGGTCGAAAACGGCACGAAGATCGCTAATGAGACCGCCAAATCGCTGGTGAAAATCGTCGAAGATGTCTCCAAGGTCACCGACCTCGTCGGTGAAATTGCCAGCGCCTCGAAAGAGCAGACGCAGGGCATTGACCAGGTCAATGCCGGCTTGACGCAGGTCGACGCGGTCACCCAGGGCAACACCGCCGGCGCCGAGGAAAGCGCGGCAGCCTCACAGACGCTTTCCAGCCAGGCAAACCAGGTCAAGCAACTCCTGACCCGGTTCACCCTCAGAAATCACTCGTTAAACGCGATGAATGTCACATCGGACAACCAACCCGTGCGGGTGGTCGACGC
>CAZTNL010000024.1:5189-13067 GCA_964614885.1 uncultured Calditrichaceae bacterium
ACAAAAGGAATAACATCAGGATGGGACAGATGAGAAGATACCTGGTCATACTACTATCGCTGCTGCCGTTGTGCCAAACCGCTTCGCTGAACGCAGCCGAGGTGACGCCGTTACAGCTCTTTTACCTCGTCAGACAGGCGTTTCCCGAACAGCAAGCCGTTTCGGTCCTCATTACAAAGAATGACTTCGAAAAGGTCGAAGCGAAGATAACCCGGGCCACGGCCCAAATGAAACTGAAGGCGACGGTACACACGGTCGACAGCTCAGCCGACGTCGGCAAAGCGCTCAAAAAAGTACCCAAGAGTGCGCTTCTCATCATCTTTGACAACGCCATGTTTACCAGTAGCAAGACCAAGCTTTACATCCTGTCGAAATGCAAGGACAAGAGGAATCTGATCGTGACCAGCTCGAAAACATTCTTCGATTCCGGGGCATTGCTGTGCATTTACACAGATGAAAACAAACAGATGAAAATAGCGCTGAACCTGCAGAAAAACGCCGACCTCAAAGCGCAGTTTACCGAAGAGGTCATCCAGAAGATCGGTATCGGCGAAGTGGTGATGTAGGTGAGCGCAGCGGCTGAAAACCATCACGGCGCGGCAGGAAACGCTCAACAAACCATGCCGGCAAAGAAAAGAGACGGAATCTCGGATTTTATCCAACTGACACCGCGTGAATACGAGTCGATTCGAGACCTCGTTTACAGCCGCTTCGGCATTCATCTGACCGAACAGAAAAAATCGCTGATCGTCGGACGCCTGCAAAAGGAGCTGCGCCGGCTGCAGTTCGATTCATTCACTCAGTATCACCAGCATGTGATCGACGACAAGACCGGCGAGGCGCTGACCATGCTGGTCAACCGGATTTCGACCAACCACACCTTTTTCTACCGGGAACCCGACCACTTCACCTATTTCACTGAGAAGGTTCTGCCGGAAATAAAGGCCGGTCTTGCCGCCCGGCAGCAAAAATCTGTCCGGCTCTGGTGTGCCGGCTGCGCTTCCGGAGAAGAGGCTTACACCGTTGCCATGCTGCTGCACCAGTTTTTCCGTATGCAAATCGGTAACATGGACGTTCGAATCCTCGCCACCGACATTTCAGAGCGGGTTCTGGCGCTCGCAAAAGCCGGACGTTACCCCGGTGAGAATGTTCTCAAACTGCCGGAATCCTTCAGAACAAAATACATGACGCAGACTCCCTCCGGGGATTGGGAGGTCAAACCGCAAGTCCGGAACATTGTGCACTTCGGGCGCTTCAATTTGATGCGGAATCAATTTCCCTTCAAAGGCACTTTCGACGCCATTTTTTGCCGGAACGTCATGATCTATTTCGACAATCCGACCAAGAAAACTCTCGTGCAGAAGTTTTATCGATTCACGAGAACGCCCGGTTATCTATTTATCGGTCATTCCGAAACGTTGAACAGAAAGGAGTCACCGTACACCTACATCCGGCCTGCGGTTTACCGGAAGGAAGCGACAATTTGAAGAAAAAGGTCGGGCTTCTGATCGTCGACGACTCAGCCCTCGTGCGCCAGGTGCTCACTGAAGGTTTGTCGGCAGATCCCGAAATAGAAGTAGTGGGCACGGCTTCCGATCCTTATGTTGCCCGCGACAAGATTTTGCAGCACCATCCGGATGTTTTGACCCTGGATGTCGAGATGCCACGCATGGACGGGGTGGCGTTCCTGCGCAGGTTGATGCCGCAGCATCCGCTGCCCGTTTTGATGGTGAGTTCATTGACTGAGCAAGGCAAACAAACGACGATCGAGGCGCTTGAGGCAGGGGCGGTAGATTTTGTTTCCAAGCCAAGAGCGTCTATGGCCAGTGGCCTGAATACGATGCTCGATGAGCTTCGGAGCAAAGTAAAGATGGCCGCCACCGCCAATGTAAGCCACTGGAAGAACACTGCCTACCGGCCGCCCGCTGTCGCCAGAAGGCCGGCGGTTTCTCTTGCGGAAACCACCGACAAGGTCATCGCCATCGGCGCCTCAACCGGAGGTACGGAAGCCATTCGCCACGTCTTGTGTGCTCTGCCCGCAGATACCCCGGGTATCGTCATCGTGCAACACATGCCGCCTGGCTTCACCACTTTGTTTGCACAACGGCTGGACGAACAATGCGCCATGCGGGTCAAAGAGGCGGCAACCGGCGACCGAATTCTGCGCGGACGGGTACTGGTTGCCCCGGGCAACTACCACATGAGGGTGGTACGTTCGGGCGGCACTTACCTGGTCGATTGCAGTCAGAGCAACAAAGTTTGTGGCCATAGGCCGTCGGTGGAAGTGCTGTTCAATTCGGTGGCAGGCAGCGCCGGCGCCAATGCGGTCGGCGTGATCTTGACAGGGATGGGAGCCGACGGCGCCTCGGGACTTGTGAATATGCGAAAAGCGGGCGCAGGCACCCTCGCACAGGACGAAGCGACCTCGGTCGTGTTTGGGATGCCAAAGGCCGCCTACGAGAGTGGCGGAACCTCAACGCTGGTACCGCTCCAGGAAATTGCGGACAGGATGCGAGCCCTTTTAGCGGAGAAGTAATCGAATGGACATCATTTACGTTGGAGTGGGAGAATGCTCAGCTTCGAAGAAGCCGGGCCAGGTCATCAGAACCCTGGCTCTTGGTTCCTGCGTCGCTGTCATAGCGCTCGATCCCCAAAACCGGGCCGTCGGGCTGCTGCATGTCGCATTGCCCGATTCTTCTATCAATAAGAAGCGCGCGGCTGAACGGCCCGGAATGTTTGCCGATACCGGCATCGTCAAGCTTCTTGAGGCTATGAAACAACACGGCTTCAACGGTACGGGCAAGATGACAATTAAACTCGCTGGAGGAGCCAGTGTCATGGATCCCAACAATACATTCAATATCGGCAAGCGCAATGTGCTTGCCGTCAGAAAATGCCTGTGGCGCTATCGACTGGGGCCGATCGCCGAAGACGTTTTTGGCAACATTAGCCGCAGCGTCTCCATCGACATCAATACCGGGAAAGTCATTATTTCATCGCCCGGCAGGGAGGATTGGGAAATATGAGCGTATTCGATAGCATTGCCCAGAGAATTGAGGAGCAGCCGATTCCTTCCATGATCGCCTTCGAACTCTTGAAGGTGATCGAGGATGAAAATCATTCATTGAAAGAAGTCGTCGCGCTGGTTGAAACCGACGCCTCGCTGACCACGGAAGTGCTCAAGGTGGCAAATTCAGCAACCTACTACCGCGGGCAACCGGTGACTACCATCAAGCACGCGGTCCTGCTCTTGGGAGAAATGATGGTGGTCGGCGTAGCCATTTGCGCGTCCTCTTCGATCGTCTTCAACTCGCCGCTCGAAGGCTACGATAGTGGTGAAGGCGAAATGTGGGAGCATTCGCTGCGAACCGCAATCGCCGCCCGCGAATTGTCGCGCTATGCGACCAAGAATGTCTCCCCGGGCCTGGCGTTCACCGCCGGCCTTTTGCACGATATCGGCAAGTCGGTGATTTCCGAGTTTCTGGTCGGCAGCACCGGCGAAATGACCGAAGCGTGTCATCATGGAGATGTGGTCGACTTTCTCGAAGCCGAACACAAGCTTCTCGGAACGGATCACGCCAAGGTCGGCTATGCTTTGGCCCAGCACTGGGGCTTGCCGCGGCAGCTCTGTGTCGCTATCCGCAACCACCACATGCCGTCCCAGGCCGAGGCCAAGGACCGGCCGCTTGTCTTCGTCGTGCATTTGGCGGACCTGGTCTCGATGATCGGGGGGTGCGGCACCGGCTCGGACACGCTTGCGTATCGGGTCGACAACGACTATGAGCAATATGTCAAGCTGGAGAAGAATGAACTGGATATCGTCCTGCTCAAGATTCAGGAAGATTTCGTTTGTATAAAACAGTCTATTATGGGCTGACAGGAAGGTTGAGATGATAAAAAGAGTGCTGATTGCTGACGACTCCGCAACTGCCAGGACCATCATCAAACGATGCCTCGAGATAGCCGGCTGCGCGGAGGCGGAATTTACCGAGGCAACCGACGGGAGAGAGGCGCTTCGAATGGTAAAAGAAACAGACGTGGATCTGCTGGTCACCGACTTGAATATGCCGAACATGGATGGCCGCTCACTACTGCGCTCTGTAAAAGCCAGCCCGAAGCTGACCTCGCTGCCGATCATCGTTATCTCGAGCGCCAGCAACGGCGCTGTCGAGCATGAGTTGCGCGAACTGGGAGCACACGCCGTCGTGAGCAAGCCGGTCTCACCTGCGAGTGTTGCTCATGCGCTGGAAGCATTGACAGACGAAAACAACTGGGGTTAATCATGAGCGATCTCAAACACAAGCTCGGCGTTTCGCTGAGCGCGGCCATTTCCAAAACCATGGAGAACATGACCTTCGAGGAGGTAGAAATTATCGATGAAGTAAACGACGACGATATCTTTCCCGAGGACAATCTGTGGGCCGTGCTTCCGCTCCTCAGACCATACGAAGGCCAACTTGTGCTCGAAGTGCCAGTCAATTACGGTCGTACCCTGGCAAAAGAGGTGCTGGGCCTCTTCGATCAGAACGTCTCGAACGAAGCGATCATGGATGTGCTCGCGGAGATGGCCAACACCCTTGCCGGCCGGTTTGTCGATGAGCTGGTGTCTTCCGACAGGGAGTTCGAACTCGGGTTGCCCGACACCGGAAAGGGAGTCGCGCCCGCACAGGCGCCGAAAGTGGCTACGGTACAGCTCAATGTAGCCGGGCACGCCCTCGTAGCCAGTATCGCGGGCGAGGCGTTCAAACAATTTACGGAAACGGAGTAATAAAGTAAGGCGGCCTAGCTCATGAAGATTCTTGTTGTGGACGATTCGGCGGTGATGCGCAAGATTGTTATCAAAGCGCTGGGAGAAGGCGGCTACACCGATGTTGTGGAAGCGACAAACGGACAGGAAGCGCTCTCCTGCTCCGCCGATGTAGATATCGTTTTCACCGACTGGAATATGCCGGTCATGGACGGGCTGACCTTCGTGAAAGAATTCAGAAAAAATTCGCAAAAACCGATCGTCATGGTTACCACAGAAGGGGGCCAGAAGGAAGTTCTCGAAGCGATGAAATCCGGTGTCAACGACTACATTGTCAAGCCTTTCAAGCCGAACGTACTCCTGACCAAGGTGGAGAACCTCCTGAAAAAATAGCATGGACGATGACGGCGGAGAAAGAGCATGAGCGCAAATATATTGCTTGATAAGAGTATCATACAGGATTTCATTGATATCACCATCGAAGTCCTCTCGACGATGGCGTCGCTTGAAGTCGAGCCGAAGGGCTACTTTTACATCGATGGGCGCACAGACAACCTGGCTGTCACGGCCTGCATGGACATCACCGGCGTTCTCGGTTTTTCCGGCGGGCTCCGCGGTTCGGTTCTGGTGACCTTTAGCCGTGAGATGGCCCTGAAGGCGGTGGGCGGTATGCTCGGCATGGAGTTTGACAGAATAGACAGCGACGTGGCGGACGGCATCGGAGAGCTGGTAAACATGATCGCCGGCGGCGCCAAAACGCGATTGCAAGCCAAAGGCATTGACTTTGACCTCTCCATTCCGAATACGGTGCTGGGAACAGCGCACCAGATCACCGCACCCCAGGGCACATCGCGCACGCGTTTGGAGTTTGAGTCACCGGCCGGCGCCCTGTTCCTCGAAGTCTACATGAAACAGGATGCGCGGGTGTACGCGTGAGGTCCGAGTTGGCGAACGAAACCACTGATGGAAGGCGTTGTTAATGGCTACGAAAAGAAGAAAAATACTTGTGGTCGATGACGAGTTTACTTCGCGAAGGGTCCTGGGACAGATCATTCGCGGCAGTTTCAATCACGAAGTGGTCGAAGCCCAGGATGGGTCCGAGGCGCTGCAAATCATGGTCAAGAGCCGTCCGGATCTGGTCTTTCTCGACATGATGATGCCGTTCATGAACGGCATCGAGGTGCTGAAAACCATGAAAAAAAACGGGGCGCTCAGCTCGATTCCCGTGGTCGCATGTACCTCCGTTGATGACGACTCAATCGTAAAAAAGATAATCACTTTCGGCGTCAACGACTATGTGGTAAAGCCGGCCAAACGGGAACAGGTGGTAGAGAAAATCTCCGCGTTGCTCCCCTGAACGTTAACAGGAAATACTCACGCTGACCGGGTGTTGAAAGATGGCAACTGAAGCGCTATCGCAAAGTGAAATAGATGCATTGATGTCGCAGTCGCAGGGCGGCCCGCGCAACGATGCCGGGGGCGGCAAGAAGGACAAGGCGGTTTTTACCTACAATTTCCGTAAGCAAAAGAAATTCAACAAGAATGACTTCATCCTCCTGGAGAGTATTCACAAGCGCTTCCTGCGCAACATAGAAGTCACGCTGACAAACATCCTGAGTACACCGGTCATGGCAACGCTGGCGGCGGCCACTGAGCTTTCCTACAGCGATTGCATGGATTCGTTTTCCTCGCCAACCTGCATCTACATTCTCACCATCAACACCAACCTGGGCAAGTTCATTCTGGAAATAGATCCGAATTTCGCCTTTTTCGTCATCGACAAGATTCTCGGCGGCAACTCGCGGGAAATACGCACCATGGACCGCGAGTTGAGCATGATCGAGGAAAAGATCATGAATCGTGTGGTCAACTTTCTTCTCGATGACCTCGTGGACGCCTGGCGTCGCGTCGAGGAACTCAAAATTGAAGTCGACGCCTTCTATGCCCAACCCGACTACGTACAAGTTATCAGCAACACCGAGAGCGTCATCCTTGTTTCCATGGATGTGCGTAGTTCCGACAAGACACTGGGATACATCAACCTCTGCCTGCCGAGCACAGTGCTCGAGGGCATCGTTCTGAAATATGATAGAAGTACGGATACGACGCACGTCATCGGGCAGTCGCAGGAGGACCGGAAAAACCTCGAGCGACGTATCCATAAATCCATGTTGCCGATTCGCGTGGTTCTCGGTCAAACCCAGATGGCGGTGCACGATTTGCTCAATCTGGACCGCGGCGATGTGATCTATTTGCATACCGAGGCGCACAACCCCGTCGACGTCTTTGTCAGCAACGTGAAGATGTACAAGGGCCTGCCCGTCAGCAAAGACAGTTCGATGGCCGTTCAAATCACCGAAGTCACCCGCACGCAAAAAGAGTTGTCCTCCCTCTGAGCTCCGCGGTAAGCCTGCCGCAACAATCGAGCTGACGCCACCCTCCCCGGCCTTCCCGTTTGACCTTGACTTAGCAGCGGCTTTTGTTTATATTGTCCTCGTCAAAATGAACTCATAACGTGGAAAACCCGGCGCTTGCGCTTTGAGAAATCGCCGCATAGCGCGCTTCGTTTTCACCGGGAGCTGAGGCCAAAATCCGGTCAGAAAATCGGCCCGGACGAAAAATGACAGTATCCGGACAGACAAAAGTGGACACAATGACCACCGCCAACCGGCAACCGGCGCGACAAGTAGCCGGTGTTCTCAATCGGGTTTATCTTGCCGCTATCGACCACCGGTTTTCCGTCGCCCTCTGGCGAGACCCTGCCGCTGCTGAAGCACAGGCCGTCGTGGATTTGTCCGGGTCGGTCAGCCAAGTTCCGGTCAATTTCGACATGCCTGCCGGGTTCTGCGTCTCTCCCTTCGACCGGCAGAACAGCGGCCACCCGCTGTGGATCGACGCGCACCTCCATTTTCATGACACCGCCGCCCGGATTTCTCCGACCGTGGAAGGCTCACGGGAACTTCTTGAAAACAAGCGCCGCCTACTGGAAACGATCGGGCAGGCACAGACAGCCCCCCTGCAGCGTCCCTGGTTTGCCCGTACCGCCGCTGGCAACGGAAGTGCACCGCAGACAAGGCCCGAGTACGAAGCGCTCGTCGAAAAAACCAGACGCGCGCTCAAGGAACGCTCCC
>CAZTNL010000025.1:0-12846 GCA_964614885.1 uncultured Calditrichaceae bacterium
GGTCGGGTGGGGAACGCGGGCCCGCCCGGATGTGCCGGCCGCGGATGCGATTCGCGCCCGGTCGATGCGGCTGATGGGAATTTTTAGGGTGTCAAACTCGGTGACAAAGAAGACGTTGTTAGCATCGCTTCGTAAAATGTGGCCGATGAAAGATGAGCCGTCTTTTGTAGTGAGAATCTGCACTTGTCCTGAATCTGCCGGCGCGGACAGACTCTGCTGTCCGGTCGCTGCCTGCGAAAAACATGGGGGGCCGGCAAAAAGCAGCGCCATGCCCGTGAAGATTGCGCATAACCATCGCGCCCCTGGTCCGGTCATGTCGATTCCTCCTGTGAAAGTTTGGATTAGGGGACAAGGTAATCCGCGGATTCCACACTTGCAACGAATTTGTCAAAGATGGGGCGGGAAAATCGTGGGGCGTCTTCGCGGATTTCTCCTGCCCGCGGCTAAAATGCTACCAGTGCATCAACGATGAACTGTCCGTTCCAACGTTCGTCGAAGCCGTATTCGAGGCGCAGCAGCATGTTGTAGGGCAGGAAGATGTGCGCGCCTCCGCCCCAGCCGGATATGAAGTTGTTGGCGTCGAAGGTTGTACCGGCCTGGTTTTGCCGGCGGAACCAAATATTGCCGGTGTCGAAAAAGATCCCGCCGCTGACACCAAAGCGCAGGTTGGTTCCGTACTGGCCCATGCTTTCCATCGCCTCCCAGCTATGATAGGTGATCGGAATGATGGGAAAGCGGAATTCGGCGCTGCCGATAACCAGGTTCTCGCCGATACTGCGTTCGCTGAAATGGCCGCGGATGCGGGTCAAAAAGCCGAAGTGCACCTGTTCGTAAACGGGGATTTCGCCGCCGGAAAAATTGCCCGCCGCGCGAAATGCGAGCGTGGTCTTGCCGATGGGCAGGTACTTGCGCAGGTCGGCGCCGTAACGCAGGTAATCGACGGTGTTGCCAAACCAGCCCGTCTTGGTGGCCCAGAGGTTGAGGTATTCTCCTTTGTGCGGATACTCCCACAGGTCACGCGAGTCGTAGCGAAAAGAAAGACCGAAGGTGGGAAGCGGGTCCTTCCCTGAGGCGGACAGCGTCCGTCCGGCATTCTTGGGGGACAAAGTTAGCTGGCGGTAGCCGGTATTGAAGTCCAGATAGGTAAAATGCCCGAAGCGTTTGCCTAGCGTGATGTTGAAGCCGAATTGGTTTTCATTCACCACCGAGTCCAGCACCGTAAAAGTCTGGTTGCGAATTCGGCGGCCAAAAATCGAGAATTTCGTATAGAACTTTGCCTTGCCGAAGATCCAGGGATTGGAGTAGTTCAGGCGGATGGCCGGATTAAAACCAAGCCATCCGGAAAAATCTATCACTTCGCGCCGGCCGCGGAAATTGGTATAAAGCAATCCGGCGCCCACCGAAAGGCGGCTCCAGTTGCGCTCGTTGCGAAAGATGATCGGGTAGGGAAAAATGTACCACATCTCGCTGACCGAGACGACCAGAATCGCCCCTTCGGCGGTAGGCACAATGTCGATTTCCACCCGGTTGAAAATGCCGAGGTTCTGAATGCGCAGCCGGTCGCGTTCCAACTCTTCCGGGTCGAGTTTGTCGCCCGGCTTGAGCTTCATTTCCCGCAGGATGACTTCTTTTTTGGTCTTGTCATTGCCCTGAACCAGGATGAGACGAATCTGACCCGGGGAGAGTCTGGCGGCTTTTAGGGTGGCAGTCTGGGCCCTCGCCGGGGCGACCAGGCTCAGCACGAGAACGCCGACGAAGAGTGCCAGGGCTGCCGGGCCCCGCACCTGTGGCCGCGCGCGGAGCAAATGACTCTTGCCGCCCGTGCTAGAAGGTGTCGAGGAGTCTGAAGGTGATTCGATAGTCATCTCTGCCGCGGGTCGAGCTGGTGCGCCGGGCCACGTCCATGCGAAAGACGCCTTCAAGCACCAGCAGCGAAACGCCAAAGTCCGTGTTCAGGTCGAGGTTGTCGAAGCCGGAAAACAGGCCGTCTCCGACCGGGCTCAAATCGGCCCAGCCTGTGTCCATGAAAAGCCCCAGCGACAACGTGGTCCAGAAGGCGCCCAGGAACGGGATGTTCTGCAGCGGCACCTTTTGCAGAAGGTCGCCGGCGAACAGGTAGTTGGCGTTGAGCATGACCATTCTGTTACCGCCGAATTCCTTGTCGTCAAACGCGCGCAGGCTGCCGATGCCGCCCAAATCGATGGAATGCTGTTCGGCCAGGCTGCCGGTTCGGCTGCCGGCCATGCCGCGAAGGATGAGCCGCTGGCTGCCGAAAGTTTGCTGGTATCGCTGCACCGTAAGGAAAAAGCCGTCCGTGTCGAAATCTTCAAGCGTATGCTCGTAAATCCCCTGCACATACCACCCGTTCATCGGAAAGATCGGGTTGTCGCGCCAATCGAGCGCTGCGATGAGTTTGATGCTGAGCTCGCTGCCCTCGGTGATCGTCGACAATGACCTCGCGGGATTTTCCTGAAAGTTGCCTTTGAACACGCTCCAGTTCACGTTCCTTCTCAAAGCGTCGTAAGTTCGGCGGCTGACTTCGATCCGGCCGGTGTGGCTCCCGGCAAATTTCTTGTCAACAAAAACGCGGAAGCCGGTCACTCCGTAGTAATCTTTGTAATCCTCACGGAAAAGCAGGGAGAACAGGGAGTTCTCGACGTCGCCGGCGATCCAGTCGTCTTCGGAATCGACCCGCCTGAAGACCTCGGCCCCAAGAGTCAGCGGGTCGAAATCGAGAAACTGTTTCCGGATGCCGGCGCTGAAACGAAATTTTTGATCCGTTTCGTTCGAAAGGCCCCAACCAGCCTCGAGGTCGGCCGTCAGCCCGGGTATTTGTTCGGGACGAATTGTGACGCCGCCATCGAGAAAAAGCCCCTCGACCCGGTTGTATCTTGGGTGTGTAAACGGTTGAATGCTTCGCTGAAACTCCCCTACATCCTGGTCGGCGAGCTTGCTGTAGGAAAACTGGGAAAAGGCCTGCGGCGCCATGGCACACACCGCCAGGAGAACAGCCGGAACCAAACGGCGGATTTGCAGCATTCTACCTCCAATTGTGAAAATTTGAAAACGAAGGTATAAAACCTCGTGCACAGAAGCAACGAACTTTTGCACTCTTGCACAAAAAGAACAAGTTGCTGCCGGTCAGTTAGGGTTCATACCGTCTGCGGCCGCGATCAGACGTTCCAGATACTTGTGGCCAGAACCGCAAGGAAGCCCAGGAGAAAGCAGGCCGGAACCCTGTAGTCCTGGTTGTTCTCGTGCGCCATCGGCAGCAGGTCGCTGGTCGAAATGTAGAGAAAGGTTCCGCCTGAGAGGCCGACAGCCAGACTCAGGTAGAGGCTTTGGCCCACCGGGATGAGAAAACCAAAAATGCCGCCGACCACAGCGAGCCCGGCGACTGAGCTCAGGACAAGCCATGCTTTTTTCTCGTCGTAGTCATGTGCCAGTAGCAGGCAGGCGGTGGAGATCCCGGTCGGCAAGCGGTGAAGGATGACCGCACTGACCACCAGCATCCCGAGCGATGGTTCAAATTCGAGGCTGACGGCGATGGCGAAGCCGTCGAGGAAGCTGTGAAATCCCATGCCGACCAATGCGGAGGCGCCAAAATGGTGTACGGCGCAGTCGTGCTCGCGGCAGGCGTGGACCATCGCCATCTTCTCGTAACCGTACAGAATGAGAAATCCGAGACTGACAAATACCGGCGCCAGCCTGCCGGCCTTGCTGAAGCTTTCGATGACCATGTGGTTCAGGCCGGTTGAGAGCAGAACCCCGGCGGAAAAAGCCACCAGCAGCGTCAGGTTTTTGTCGCTTAGCTTTTTGTGCAGCAAGGGAATGCCGCCACCGATAATCGTTGCGGCCGCAGCCAGGCAAGTGAAGAGCAGGGTCTGCATGGGCATCACGTTCCTTTCTCTGGAGTGAATCTGGAGAGTCGCATGGCGTTGCCGATGACGCCGAGAGAGGCACCCATATCGCCGGCCAAAACAGCAACCACCAATGAGACGAACCCCGGGAAAACACCGAGTGCCAGGGTGAACTTGATCAGGATCGATGCGATGGTGTTTTGCCGGATCACAGTGCCGGCGCGTTTGCTCAGAGCGACGAGCCAGGGCAGCCGGGACAGGTTGTCAGCCATCAACGCGATGTTGGCCGTTTCCAGGGCGACGTCGCTGCCGGCGGCGCCCATGGCGATGCCGACACTGGCGGCCGCCAACGCAGGCGCGTCATTGACCCCGTCCCCGACCATGGCCACGTTACCATCCGTTTCCTCCAGTTTTCTGATCATTGAAACTTTGTCTTCGGGCAGCAAGCCTGCATAAACCCGCTGAACCCCGAGCTGTTTGGCAATCGCGCTGGCCGTCGTTTCATTGTCTCCGGTCAGCATGACCACTGTCTTGCCCAGCCGTTTTAGCTCGCGAATCGTTGCCGCGGCGTCGCTGCGCACCTGGTCGGACAGCGCGATGAGGGCGATGAGTTCGGTCGTGCCGCCGATCAGCATGGTCGTTTTACCTTCCCGCCGCAGCCGCGAGAGCGCCGCTTGCGGGAATTGCTCATTGTCCGTGTCAAACATCTCGGCACGGCCAAGCAGATAATCCTTTCCACCGACCACGCCCGAGACGCCTCTGCCGGCCTCTGCCCGGAAATCGTCCACCACCGCCAGGTCATCCACAGCCGCGGCCGATACGATAGCTCTGGCCACGGGGTGTTCACTTTTGACCTCAAGGGACGCCGCCAGACGCAACGCAGCGTGTTCCGTGATGCCGTTCAGGGGAATCACATCGGTGACCATGAGCTCCCCGGCGGTAAGCGTGCCGGTCTTGTCGAAGGCAATGGTCTTGACATTGTTCATGGCTTCGAGGTAAAGTCCGCCTTTGATCAAAACGCCGTTGCGGCTGGCGTTTGTCAGCGCCGAAACCACCGACACCGGCGTGGAAAGGACCATGGCGCACGGGCAGGAGATCACGAGCAGCGTGAGTGCTTTCATCAGCCATTCGTGAAAGTCGGCCCCGAACAACAGCGGCGGTACCAGCGCCACTCCCAAGGCCAGCGCCACGACCGCCGGCGTGTAGATGCGCGCGAATTTTTCGACGAACCTTTCCGTCGGCGTCTTTTGCGACTCGGCCTCTTCAACCAGCCGGATGATTCTGGCCAGCATGGTGTCGCCGCTATTGTGAGTGACACGCACTTCAAGATACCCGTCATGATTGAGGCAGCTGGCGTACACCGGATCCCCAGCCATCTTGACGACCGGCACCGGCTCTCCGGTGATCGTCGATTCGTCGACATTGGAGCTTCCGAGCACCACGGCCCCGTCGAGAGCAATTTTTTCACCCGGCCGGACGAGCAGAATTTCGCCGGGGTGCACCTGGCTGACCGGGAGGCGTTTCTCACCGCTGCCTCTGCGCACGGCGGCCGTCTCCGGCGCGAGATTCACCAGGGCGCGCAATGAACTGCGCGCCCGCTCGATAGCCAACTCTTCGAGGAGCTCAGCCAGCGAAAAGAGAAACGCCAGGCTGGCTGCCTCCAGATACTCTCCGATGATGATTGCGCCGACGATTGCCAGAGCAATCAAAGCGTCTATCGTCAGTTGGCGATTTTTGACCGCAGCCAGAGCTTCCCGGCTGAAGAAGTAGGCGCCGGAAAACACCGACAGAAGGAATAAGGCCGCCGCTATCGTAACTCCGGGCACCGAGGGCAGGAGCGGAACGTCATCTATGCTGAACTTAACGACGATGCCAGCCGCAAGCGCAATGCCCGAAAGGAACAGGGTGAGGAATTTCGTCTGCCGCCAGGCGGGTCGGGGCGCCTGGCTTCGCCCGTTTCTACTGACGCGATAGCCAATTTTTTCCACACACGAGATCAGTTCGTTGAGCCCCACCGCGCCTGGCCTGTAGGAAACCCGAACTTTCCCGGTAGTGAAACTGGCGTTGACCTCTTCGACGCCCTGAATCTTGGCGACCGCGCTCTCTATGGTCGTGGCGCAGTCGACGCAGTGGAGGCCTTCCACGGTGAGATCTTTGGTCTTAATGATCGTGTCAGACATCTGATTGTTTCCTTGTGCGAGACCGGGGTCGCTATTCCCGCACATGCGTCAGGCCCGCTTCGATCAACTCGGAAATGTGTTCGTCGTCGATAGAGTAGTAGACGATCTTGCCGGCCCGCCTGGATCTTACCAGCCGCAGGTTTCGTAAAAGCCGGAGTTGGTGCGAAACCGCCGAGCGTGTCACTCCGAGGAGCGACGCGAGGTCGCAAACACAAAGCTCTTCTTCGGTCAGCGCCAGGATGATCTTCAGCCGGGTCGGATCTCCGAGGAGTTTGAAGGTGTCGGCGAGCAGGCGCAGGTGGCTCCCGTCCGCAAGTTTTTTTGCAACCGCGCGGACCCTGGTCTCGTCAACGTAAACAATATCGCACGAATCTGAAGGGGTCATTATTTTATACTACCAACAAGTGAGCAATCGTTCATCTATAATAAGAATTTCAACCTGCTTTGTCAATAGTTTTTTATTTTTCGACCCGTTTTGGTTCGGTCTATTCAAAGGCTGGCGAAAAAAACCGGATGGTTGTGAAAAAGCACTGACATGCGCCATCCGACATCAAAGTTTAGCTTGATTTGAAGGTCGATTTTTACTATATTTGTCACATAGTTAGGAGGGTTTACAGATTAGCCTTGTTCTAATACATCTCACGCACCTCTTTGTTGTTCCAATTACACATCTCTCTTTCATGAATATTGATTTTGAGAAATGAACACTCATTAGCACGAAGGAAAGAATGGGACAAAAAAGAAACCAGCTCACAGAGCATAAGCTTGTCGTCTCGGTCATGCTAAGGGCGGTCAAAGACTATATAGACGGCAAGAATCCAACCAAGATTGGGCGCCTCAGAGCCAAGGGGCAGGAACACGAACTCAGCCAGCTCAAGAAGAATTTCAGAAGCGCCAAATTCTGGATATTTGAGGAGAAAAACGCCGACTACATCTTCTCGTTTGAAAAATGCTGTGAGATCATTTCCGTGAGCCCTCAACGCATTCGCCGGGGCCTGAAACAGCTTATCAAGACAAACGGGAAATCCCCAACCAAAAACAATATGCACCAGCCCGTTTCCTGATGAAACGACTGTGACTTGAGGTATGGGATGTCGGAAACCGACACTCTCAGGGATGCTCTTAGCCGTTATGCGCGTGAAGGGGAGCTGTACCACAATCACAAGGATGGCAGCTTAACCTGCTTTGCGTGCGGCCACCGGTGTCTGATTCGGCAAGGCCGCGCCGGCATTTGCAAAGTCCGTTTCAACCGCGGCGGAAAACTGTTTGTACCGCATGGTTACACCGCCGGGCTGCAGTGTGATCCCGTTGAAAAAAAACCGTTCTACCACGTGTTGCCGGGTGCCTCCGCTTTGACTTTCGGCATGCTCGGCTGCGACTTTCATTGTGGCTACTGCCAGAACTGGCTGACATCGCAGTCCCTGCGCGATGCGGAAGCCGTGGCCTTGCCGCGGCCGGCGACACCCTCCGGACTCGTGGAATTCGCAACGCGCGTTGGCGCCAGGCTGGTTGTCAGCAGCTATAATGAACCGCTCATCACCAGTGAGTGGGCGATGCGCGTCTTTGCTGAGGCAAAAAGGGCCGGGCTTGTCACCGGGTACGTTTCCAACGGCAACGCGACGCCAGAGGTGTTGGATTACATCCGGCCCCATACGGATCTGTACAAAATCGATTTCAAGTCGTTCAGCGACAAGCATTACAGGCAGCTTGGAGGCGTTCTTTCAAGCGTGCTTTCGGCGATTCGAATGGTGCACGAACGCGGGTTTTGGCTCGAAGTCGTAACGTTGCTCGTGCCCGGATTCAACGACTCGGAGGCCGAGATCGCCGACATGGCGGGTTTTCTGCGGGGAGTGTCGCCAGAGATACCGTGGCACATCACCGGATTTCACCCGGACTACAAGATGAGCGAGGTTTCGGACACTCCGACAGCAAGCCTTTTGCGCGCAGCAGGCCTGGCGAAGGCAGCGGGTTTGAAGTTCGTTTATGCCGGCAATCGCCCGGGCGGCGTTGGGGGATACGAAGACACGACTTGTCCGGAATGCGACGCGCTGATCATTCGCCGATTCGTGTACCGCATTCTGGAGAATCGTCTCGACAACGGCTGTTGCCCTGGTTGTGGTGGCGTGATTCCGGGGGTCTGGGCGACGGCGTCATAAATTATTTGGAAAGGGAGACACCGATGGCCACTCCGTTTGGGCATCCCGGGGAAAGCGTGCGGTGCGGTGCTACCATTGTCATCTTGCTTCTGAACTTTTTGGCCGGGTGCCAGTCTCCGGAATATCTCGGGCGCCTGGATGGTGCGATTGAACTGAAGCAAATCCGCACTCACCTCAAGTTTCTATCCGACGACCTCCTGAGGGGGCGTGCGCCCGGCAGCACCGGTGGCGCTGTGGCTGCACGCTATATTGCAGCGCAGTTCGAGGCGGCTGGGTTGCGGCCGGCAGTAGGGGATTCCTCTTTCTTCCAGGATGTCGAGCTCTTCGGCATCCGGTCCTCCGCCACGATCTCGGTCCGGGGGTATGGTCGCAATTGGCGCCTGAGCGATGGCCCTGATTTCGTCGGGTGGAACGCTGTGACTCAACCGTTGGCGGCCGTGCGCAGCCGGGAAGTCCTGTTCATGGGCTACGGAATTGACGCGCCCGAATACGGTTGGTCCGATTACGACGGTGTTGATGTGACCGGCAGAATCTTGCTTATGCTGGCCAACGAACCTCCCTCTCAAAGCCAAGTGTTTTTCGAGGGAAAGACCCTCACCTACTATGGCCGCTGGACTTACAAATTCGAAGAGGCCGCCCGCCGGGGCGCCGAAGGCGTCATCCTTATCCATACGCCGGAACTCGCAGGTTACGGCTGGAACGTGGTTCAAGGTTCCTTTCGGGGGGAAACGTTTTCTATCGGGAAGCGTGCGAGTGTGCCCCGCCTGTCGCTCAGAGCGTGGGTTTCGGAAACACAGGCAAAAGAATGGCTGGCGGCCGCCGGGTTGAGCCTGACCGATCTGATTTCTCGTGCAGGCTCCTCCTCGTTCAAAGCCGAAGTGCTCAACCTGCGGGTTTCAGCAACGGTGAGAAACGAGATTCGAACATTGCATGCGCCGAACGTCATCGGCAAACTCGACGGCAGCGACCCGGGGCTGAAAAAAGAGTGCATCATTTACACCAGCCACTATGACCACCTGGGGATGACGACTGCAGCCGGCGGCGACAGCATTTACAATGGCGCGGTAGACAACGCGTCCGGGACGGCGGCCCTTCTGGAAATAGCCCGGGCTCTGGTCGAAAACGCCAAACCGAGGCGGACCGTTCTTTTCGCTGCGGTTACTGCGGAAGAGTGGGGCGCTCTTGGCTCCCGGTATTACACCGAACATCCGGTGATTCCTCTGGCGAGAACCTCGGCAAACATCAATTTCGATATGGTCAATGTGTATGGACCGACCCGGGATATGATCGCGATCGGAGCAGAACGCTCAGGAATGGCTCCTGTCCTTCGCCGGGTGGCGCGCGAGATGCACGTGCGGCTCATGCCGGATCCTGCGCCCGCGGAAGGAGCGAATTTTTGTTCCGACCATTTTAGTTTTGCCGAAAAAGGGGTGCCGGCCGTTTATCTCCTCGGGGGCCTTCGCTTTCTGGCCGGACCTGAGGGCCAGGGCACAACCTTGCGCAATGAATACAAACGGGCGTCGTACCATTCGGTCGACGATGAGTACGATCCTTCCTGGAGCCTCGAAGGTGCGGCACAAGTCTCGCAATTTGCCCTGAAAACGGGCCTCTATCTGGCTAACTCATCCTCGATGGTTGCCAGAGGTGTGCCGGCAGACAGCGGCCGCAGTCAGAACACAATTTCTAACTAGTCCCGAACGGATGATGAACCCGGCAGATGCTTTGCATGCTTGTAGTCTATGGCGGGGGCAGCGCCTGAGACCGCGGCCCGCGTTTTTGCTGCTGACGGCGTTCGTTCTGCTCCTGCTTGGCGGCCCGGCAAAGCTTCCCGCTCAAATCCAATCTCCCAAAGAGTTTCTCGGATTTCGCCCCGGCATCGGCAGAAAGCTGGCCGAATGGAAGCAAATCATCGAATATTTCAAGACGCTCGAACAGGGATCTGATCGGGTCAGGCTCGAGATCCTGGGCGAGTCGACCGAAGGGCGGCCGCTGGCGGTCGCGCTTATTTCGTCGGCCAACAATCTTCGCAACCTGGCGCTCCTGAAGAACTACCAGAGACAGGCGGCACATCCGGCCCACCTCAGCGACGAGGACATCGACCTGCTTGCCAGCAGGAGCAAGGCCTTTGTCGCCATTGCCTTGCAAGCAGATTCGAAGCAGAACACCGCGGCACAGGGCGCATTTGAAATCGGTTACAGCCTGGCATCTTCGCGCGAATCCGGCGTTGAATCGGCGCTGGGAGCGGTCGTTCTGCTCCTGGTGCTGTCTACCAATCCGGATGGAGTCGACAGAGTGAGCGCCTGGAGCAATCGTTACGTGGGCACCCCGTTCGAGGGCAGTTTGATTCCGGAAAGATCACACTCGTTTGCCGGCGATGACGTCGCCAGCGACTGGACGTTTTTGCGGACTGTTGAGACGCGCACCTTGACCAGGGAGGTGTTGCGGCGCTGGGCGCCAGAGGTCGTGGCCGAAATCGGCGGGTTTGATTCCGTCGGCAGCCGGTTTCTTTTGACCGGCGCAGAGGCACGCTCCTCTTCAGAAGCAGACACGTCTTCGGCCGGCGGATTCACCATCTCCAGCTTGTCGGCCGCGCTGCAAGCGCAGGGCCTTCAGGGTATGGAATTTCGCACCGTGGCGCCGTTGTCTGCTACGGGCACGCTGGCCACATCTGCAGCGACGCACAACGCCATCGGCCTGAAACTCGAGGTTGCGAACACCCAGTACGCCTCGCCGCTCTATTTTCCGCACGGCAGCGTGTTGGCGGATAGCAGCGCCGACAGTCGCGTCAAATGGGGCAAAAGCTGGGAGGGTGGTTGGTGGCGTCCGGGTGATTTTATCGAGTACGAGGTGGCGTTCGTAGAATCGCTGCTCCGGTCCGTGGCTGCCGGGAAAGAGCGGATCGTTCGCGCCTTTTGCCTTGCAAACCGGGCAGGCATTCAATCCGGGGCCGAAAGCGATGAGGCATTTGTCATTCCACAGGAGCAGGCATCGCCAACGGCGGCCGTGGAGCTTCTCCGGCTGCTGCACGCTCAGGGCGTCGAAGTTCTGCAGGCGACTTCTTCGTCGGGCGCCGGGCAGCAGGCGCTGCAAATTGGGGACTTTGTCATACCGGGATCCCAACCGCTGGCGAACGAAGTCTTCCGCATGATGAAGGGACAAATTGCGGCGCATCCCTCCGTCAGCGGGGGGACCGTTCCAATCTGGAAACTGTTCGGCGTCGCGAGCAGACAGGTTAAACTCGCTTCATTCGAAGGGTTGAAGAGAACAGCGGCCTTTGTTCCGGGCAAGCAAGCTGTTCGTAAAGAAGGCAATGGCGACTTCGTCATCGATCACGCGGATAACCAGAGTTTTCTCGCCGTTAACCGCATTCTCGGGCGTAAGAAGAAAGTCTACTGGATTGCTGCGGACGTCGTGAAGGATGGGGAGCGGTTCGAACGCGGCGCGATCGTGCTGCCGAGGCAGGAGATGCCAGCAAACCAGGTCAATCTGCTGGCGCAGGAGCTGGCGCTGAACGTTCGGCAGTCCCGCGTTCGTTTCCAGGGAGAGCAGGCACTCAGACTAAAAGAGCCCAGGGTCGGGTGCTTTCAACCATGGTTTCCGGAAGCCGACCCGGGTTGGACACAGCACCTTTTGGAGATGTATGGCTTTCGCAGCGAAGCGATTTATGGCCTCACGGTCAGCAAGCAGGACCTTTCCGGGAAGTACGATGCCGTCATCCTGCCGGACCTTCCGGTGGCAACGCTGCTGGATGGCTGGAGCGGCGTTCGGGCTGCGATCGCCCGGCCGGCGCCGCCACGCCCCTATCTTGCCGGAATCGGCGAGGCGGGAATGCTGCGTCTGTCGCAATTTGTGCGAAAGGGGGGCACTCTGATTGCGCTCGGCCGCAGTTGTCGGGTTGTCGTGGAAAAGCTGAATCTTCCGGTGGATATCCTGCCGTTCGCGGCCTCGCCTGTGCAGGCGCCGCCGCAGTTCTTCGAGCTGGTCGTTGACACAACGGAACCGCTTAGCTTTGGCATGGCGGAAACAGTGATCGCGGCGTTCACCGCCGGCCCGGTTTTGCGGCCGAGACCCTGGGTCCGGCGAGTTGGCGTGGCGGCAACCTTCACGGATTCGAGCCGGTTAGCCCAATCCCGTCTGAATCTGGGTGGGCTGCCTGCCGTGCTCGAGTTTCCCGAGGAGCGGGGACGCATCGTGTTGATTCCGGTCAGGCCCCAGTTCAGGGCTCAAACCGGCGCGGCGCTCAAACTGCTCTTTAACGCCATTCAACTCTCCCGCAGCGAACTCGTTGTCGTACGCTAGGAGCACCGCCCCCCTCGGCCCGGACCCTGGAGAAGGCCGGAGCTCCGCCTAAAGGCATGACGCGGCCCTTGTTGGCCGGGCCGCGCCTCTGGGCTCCCTATCGTGTAATGCTCAAATCAAATCCGCGCAGTTTTATTTCTTCGATGTAACGCGCGGAATCCACCGCCTCTTCGATACGCACGCTGCCGTGGGGAACTTCATCACGTGCAATCATCACACCGACCATGGCCGCGCCGAAGCCGGTCGTGCGCTGCATTGCCGTAAAGCCGGTTTTTTCGTCATAGCGGTCGACCAAATCGAAGACCATTTTCTCCTTTGCGCCGAGGACGCTGACCCGCAGCAACACGACAT
>CAZTNL010000026.1:0-12777 GCA_964614885.1 uncultured Calditrichaceae bacterium
TCGAGTGGCGTCACGGACAGCTCCGCGACAAAGCCTTTGCCCCCGCGTTTCTTGATGCGGAATTCGCCTCGCCAGGCCTTTCCAGCTTTCAACGAATTCCAGATCTTGGCATGTGTAAGCTCGCTGGCGTCGTCCAGGCAAAAGACATCGGTCTGTTTTCCGGTCAGTTCGTTGGCATCGTAACCGGCCATTTTTTCGAAGGAACGATTGGTGTACGAAATTCTTCCGGAGGCTTCGGTTATGACAATCCCGTCCGTCGCCAGGGCGACGCATTCCCGAAAACTACGCAGATGCGCCGTCTTCTCTTCAGTCAACCGGTGCCACTCCTTCTCCCTCTGTCGTTGCTGCGACAGGTCGGTTACCATCAAGCGGTTTCCGACTACCATGTCGTCGTCCGTCAGAACGGGCAGGATATGCAGGCTTGCGGGTATCTGCCTGTTTTCCCGGCCGTGGAGAACAACCTCGAAGTCGAGCGCGTCCTGCTTCTGTCGATTCGCTAGCGATTGCAGCATGTCCTCGTAAGCGTCGGTGTCCAGGAAGGCGCTCAGGTGCAGACCGTTGACCTGCCCCGGCTCGTAGCCCAACATCTCCGCGAACGCCCGGTTGCAGTATCTGGTGTTGTTGCCGGCATCGCAAACGACGATGCCTTCAGAAACCTGATTCACAAGCTCTTTGTAGGCCCGTCGAGTCAAACGCAGCGTTTCGTGTCCGAGGCTGAGCTCTGCGCCAAGCCGGCGATCTTGCGATTGGCGGCGGGCCTTTTGAGCGAAAAAGCCGAAGGCGCAAAGACTGAGCAGTACAACGGTAGCCGTGAACGCGGCAGCCTGGTATGCGTCCCCGGAGGCTGCAGAAAGCAAATGAAACAGGCTCGCAAAACCGGTGAGAGCAAACGCGCTAATCAGCCAGTTGTTCGCGGATTGGTCGCCGAAGGACCGGTTGTAGGCCAACAGACCCGCTGCAGAAACGGCAAGGACGATCGACAGCCCATGCAGAATGGTCAGAAGGAGTGCCGATTCTTTGAGCGCCAGGGCCGGCACGCCAGGGAGGATCAGCACGGCAATTGCAGCCACTAAAACAAAAGAGACGCACGCGGCAATCGTCTGCGAGGCCGGTCGCGCGGCCCCATACCTGACCGAGCCAATGAAAAGAAACAAAGAGAGCAGCATGAGGGCAGCCGCGTCCACATAGCGCTCGTACAGCGGGAACTGGGACCCGTCCACGGGAACCGGCAACCCAAACGCGCGCAAATCTCCAAACAAATAAAAAGCGCTCAGAGCTGCAAAGCCGAACCCCCAAAATGTTAGATCACGCAAGCCCGACCGTGCGCTTTCCCTGAGGAGGAAAGCCGCCGCGAGGACCGCCAGATAGGCGACAAATGCGCGGGCAACCAGCTGCAGCCCACCATCGAGCAGGCCGCTTCCCTGAACGTAGGCCAGCAGAAAAGTCATCCCGACAAGATTAAGGATGAAAATCCCCGAGGGAAGTACTGACAAAAGGTCGGCTTCAGATTGAGTTCTTGAACGCATACGCCTCTCTGCTATCACGCGCCTGGCAGTCTATCGCTTTGAAAAATGTTTCCAGAAAACGGCCCCGCCTTTCACGATGGCGGAAAGTATGGTAGCGAGATCCAGCAACGGCCGTTCGATTCTCTCGTGAATGGTTGCCTCGAATTCCCGGAGACTTCTTGCCGTATCCCGGACTGCAGTCAGACTGTCGCCGACCTTGTCCATTTCCTTATCCGCCGTCCGGACGATCGAACGAATGTCGCCCACAATCTGCGTGACATCGTGTGTCATCGGCGCGAGCTGCAAGCGGGCCATTTCGGCGAGCTTCTGCACCTCTCCCAATGTCTTGATGAGTCGCACAATGGCCGCGACGATGAAAATCGTGTTCACGAATATCAACGCGGCGATGATCGTCACACTTGTTGAAACATCCATGATCTTATCCGTCATTCAGAATTATGAAGATTTCTTGCCCCGGCTCTTCTTCTCCTGCTGGTAGGCCGCCACGCCGGCGTCGAGCGCGTCCTTTATCCGGCCTTTTTCCTTGTCTGCCGCAGACTTCCCTTCCTTCACTTTGCTAGCTGCACTGTTCTTGAGATCTGCGATCGCCGCCTCTGCCTCGCGCCGAAGCTCATCCAACTGCTTCTTCGTTTGCTCCATAAGCGCATCCGCCTTGGCCTGAGTCACCTCCAACCGGGAGCCAGCGTCTTCCATCAGTTCCTGCGAGGCCGTGCGCAGGTCCTCTCGCATTTCCTTGCCCGATTTCGGGGCATACAGAAGCGATACCACGGCCCCGACCAGTCCGCCGAAAAGAAATCCCTTGAAAAACTCGCCGCCATCATTGTGATTTGACATGGGTGCTCTCCTAATCTGCATTATTTCAAAATTTTACCCAAAAGGCGCTAAGTAACAAAGAAAACAGGAGTAAATCTCCATCAATCCCACAAGATTTGGCTCTTGAATGCACTGCGCGAAACGCATCTTTGAAATAATTCCCGTGTGTGTTCATCCCTCTTTGCATCTCTAGGTGCTCCCGGTTCATTGCTCAGGCCGGGGAATTCTCAATCAACGCCTGAAAGTCATTTTCAGTCAAAATGGTTACGCCCAGTTCCCGCGCTTTTCTCTCCTTGGAGCCGGCGTTTTCACCTGCGATCACGAAATCGGTATTGGCACTTACCGAAGATGCCGCGCGCCCGCCCAGCATTTGCACCAGACGTTCAGCTTCGCTGCGTTTGTATAGCGTCAGCGTACCGGTGAATACAAAGGTTTTCCCGGAAAAACGCATGTCCGCCGGCTGTGAGACTGCGGTGATTTGAACGCCACGCTCCAGAAGAGTGGAAATTGTCTGCAAATTGTGTTCCTCGCGGAAGAATCTGTAAACACTCTCCGCGACGATAGGTCCGACCTCGTCGACGGCTACCAAGTCTTCGGGGGTCGCCCGCTGCAGCGCTTCCAGCGTGCCGAAGGCGGAAGCCAGCACGCGGGAAACATGTTCGCCCACATGACGGATACCGAGCGCAAACAGGAATCTGCCGAGATCAATATTCTTGCTGGCCTCGATGGCGTCGACGATGTTCTGCGCCGACTTCCCGGCCATGCGCGGCAACCCGGCCAGCTGTTCGACTGTCAGCGTGTAGAAATCCGCGACCGTCTGCACCAACCCCTTATCAACAAGTTGCTCGATGAGCTTTTCGCCGAGTCCATCGATATCCATGGCCCCCTTCGATGCAAAGTGGCGGATGCTTTCCTTAATCTGCGCCGGACACGATTTGTTCTGGCAGCGGTGCGCAACCTCACCCTCCAGCCGCACCACCTGTGAACCGCACTCCGGGCAGACGTTCGGGATTCGATATGCTTTTTCAGTGCCGGTTCGCTTCGACACGATGACTTTCACCACTTCGGGAATGACATCGCCTGCGCGCTGGATCACCACCCAATCGCCGATGCGGACATCCTTGCGGTCGATTTCGTCCTGGTTGTGCAGTGTCGCACGGCTGATTTCGACCCCTTCGATTTTGACCGGGGTCATGGTTGCGACCGGGGTCAGGGCGCCTGTGCGTCCGACCTGCGCCTGAATATCCTCAATTTGCGTCGTCGCTTGCTTTGCCTCGAATTTAAGGGCGACAGCCCAACGCGGGCTGCGACTACGGCTGCCGGCACGGGCCTGCAAAGCATAGCTGTCCACTTTGATCACCGCCCCGTCAATCTCATACTCCAACCGATCGCGCAGCGAAATGATCCGCTCGCAACTCCGCAGAACCTCCTCCATCCCGCGACATTGCTCGATGTGTGGATTGACGCGAAAGCCCCATTTCCTAAATGTCTCCAGCGCTTCGTGATGTGTTGCAAACGTATGGCCGATCGCCTGCCCAAAACTGTGCATAAAGATAAGAAGCGGCCTCTGTGCCGTAACGGAGGAATCGAGTTGCCGCAATGAGCCGGCGGCCGTGTTGCGCGGGTTTGCGTAAGCAGGCTCTCCGCGCGCCTGTCGCTCTTTATTGAGCTGGGAAAAACCTCTCCGCGTGTAGTAAACCTCCCCCCGGACGTCGAGACGCTGCGGCGCCGCGACCTCGGCGGTGCGCAGCCGCATCGGAATCGACTTAATGGTCTTCAAATTCTGTGTGATGTTTTCACCCACCTGACCGTCGCCCCGTGTTGAACCCTGGGTGAAAAGGCCATTTTCGTAGACAAGCTCCACCGCAACGCCATCGATTTTCGGCTCTACGATGTAATCCAGCTCATATTCCTCCTGCAGCAGGCGCCGTGTTCTGGTATCGAATTCGTGCAGCTCCTCAAAGCTGAACGCGTTATCCAGGCTGAGCATCGGCACGGCGTGCGCGACGGTTTCGAAGGCGGCCAGCGGTGCAGCTCCAACGCGCTGGGTCGGAGAATCAGGCGACTGCAGCTCTGGAAACTCCTGCTCGATATCTGCCAACGCCCTCAGCAGTCGGTCGTATTCAGTGTCAGAAATCTCCGGGTCGTCGAGCACGTAATAGCGGTAGTTGTGGTGCTCTAAAGCCGATCGCAGCGAATCGACCCTTTCCCTGGCTTCCTCTTTTGTCAATTCATACCTCAGGCTGAGCAGGCGACACGCGCCTATCCTTTTACGCAACCGAGCGGCCGCAACTGCGCCACTTTTTTCGAAAGGCCTCCCAGCTGGCAGGCATCGACTACTTGACTCACGTTCTTGTAGGCTTCCGGCAGCTCCTCGTCGATGGTCCTGCGGCTGGCAGCGCGGACGACGACACCACGTTCCAGCAGCTCCTGCGCCACATTTCTTCCATGCGCCGACTTCCGCGCTTTATGCCGGCTCATGGCCCGCCCCGCGCCATGGCAGGTTGAACCAAAGGTGTCCGCCATCGCCTTCGCCGAGCCTGCCAGCACATAGGAGTAGCGCCCCATATCACCCGGAACAAGCACCGGCTGCCCGACCTCACGGTATGCCGCCGGAATCGCAGATGAGCCGGCCGCAAAGGCGCGTGTCGCCCCTTTACGGTGCACGCACACTTCGGTTTCACGCCCGTCGACGAGGTGTTTCTCAAACTTGGCGATATTGTGCGCCACTTCGTAGACAACCCGCAGGCCAATTTTGTCCGCCCGCATGGACAACGCCTTTTCGAATGCCTTCCGGGTCCATGCAGAGATCACCTGACGATTGGCAAAAGCATAATTTATGGCGCAGCGCATGGCCTGCAAATAGCGTTCGCCCTCGGCGGAACGAATCGGCGCACAGCAAAGCTGCCTGTCCGGAAGCAAAATGCCGTATTTTTCTACGGCGCGGTTCATCACCCGCAGGTAATCTTCACACACCTGATGGCCGAAGCCCCGCGATCCGCAGTGGATAATAACCGTGACCTGGTCCATCCGCAACCCGAAAGCCTCTGCTGCTGGCTCGTCATAGAGCTTGGCGACGTACCCCACCTCGAGAAAATGATTTCCTGAGCCAAGCGTGCCGAGTTGCGAGCTGCCACGAACCAATGCCTTCTGGCTAACCATGGCAACGTTCACATCGTCCACGCGCCCATTTTCTTCTATATAGTCGAGATCGGCCTCTCTGCCGAAGCCCTGTTCAACCGCCCAGACGGCGCCGCCACGCAGAACAGCTTTTTGAACATCATCACTGAGATGCAACTTGCTGGTAGAACCGACCCCACAGGGCACGCGCTGAAACAGCGCATCGACAAGTTGCGGCACCCTGCCGCTGATTTCCTGGCGTCTTAACTTCGACGCCATCAGTCTCACCCCGCAGTTGATGTCATACCCGACGCCTCCCGGCGAAATCACGCCCTCGTCCATATCGAAAGCGGCCACACCGCCGATCGGGAAGCCATAGCCCCAGTGAATGTCTGGCATCGCCAGGGAAAATTTAAGAATTCCGGGAAGGTGAGCAACATTCGCGGCCTGTCGGGGTGCGTTGTCATCCCGGATGGCATCTACCATCTGGCGAGTGGCATAAATTCGCGCAGGCACCCGCATGCCGCCCTCCTTCGGCACCTCCCAAAGATAGTCAGTCACTTTCCTGAGTTTCATGGCAGCCGCTACAAATCAAATATCACTTGTGCCTCGTATCCGGAATCAAAACGCCTGATGTAGAGCGCGTGGTAGGTTACCGCCTTGACTTCGGTATAAATCTCGTGTCTGTCTGCGTCGAACTCTTCACCAAACGCCGTTGCCGTCAAACGTTCTTCTGTCAGTTCCTGAACGTCGAATTCTCTGAAAAGCAGACGTTGAGTCAGAAACAGGTAGTTGAGTTCGGACAGCCAATCAACGAGCAAACCCTCACAATCAGTCGACGTAACGGCCAGAGCAAACGCCCGGGAAGAACGAACCTTGCTCAAATCGGTGAGGATATCGAAAAGGCCCTCGGCGGCATTCTCGAAGAGCTGAGAACGCGTCGCTCCAAAAATCCTCAGGCCGACATCGGCCGTATGATCGATTTGCCTGTATTTCAACACATCGGGAGAATATACTAAACCAAACGGGCAAATTCAATAAAACTAATTGCCGGAGCCACAAATTTCATCGCAGGGAGCATGGCGGCCGTAAACAGGAGACCAAGCAACAGAAACCAAAAACTGCCTGCCATCCCCAGGATGACAGGCAGTAGTCGGGGCGACTGGATTCGAACCAGCGACCCTCTGCTCCCAAAGCAGATGCGCTACCGGACTGCGCTACGCCCCGAATTCTAAATCGTTCAACTCTGTTCCAGCAATAAACGGAAACGCTGGAAAGCGACTCCTCTGTGGCTGATTTGGTTTTTTTCTGACAAATCCATTTCTGCGAAGGTCTTGCCACGCCCGGGCACAAAAAATACCGGATCGTAGCCAAAGCCGTCGCGACCAGAAGGCTCGCTGCTAATCATCCCTTCACACACGCCCTCGACTGTCTGAACCTTGCCCTGGTTGTAAAAAGCGACGACCGTTCGGAACCTTGCCGTCCGTTTTTCGGCAGGCACCCCGGCAAGTTCGCTCAATAGCTTGGCGACATTTTCAGCGTAGGTCGCCACCTGCCCGGCGAAGCGGCTGGAAAAGACGCCCGGAGCGCCACCCAGCGCATCGACTTCGAGGCCGGTATCGTCGGCCACAGCCGGCAATCCTGTGTATTCTCCGATTTGCCTGGCTTTCTTCACCGCGTTCTCTTCGAGGGTAAGGCCGTCTTCCACAACTTCCGGTACGTCGGGAAACGCTTCGAGCGAGAGAACTTCGCCGCAGCACCCGCGCAGCAGTTTTATTATCTCAAGGACCTTGTCTTTGTTTTGCGTAGCGAGAACGAGCGAATTCAGCAAGGCGCTTTCTCAGAAAACATCAATCCAATCGACGATTCCAACGATAGCAGCATCGATCGGAACGAGGTCGACAGGATAGGGGATGGTTGCTTCCCGTGCAGTCACGTAATAAACCAGCTCGCCCGGTCCTGCACCAGCGGTGTCCACGGCGACGATGGGGCCGCCGACTTTCTCCTCATTGTGGTCGACCGGCTGGATGATCTGCATCTTGGCTCCCGTGAGGCTCTCGTCCTTTTGGGTAGCCCAAATCGTGCCGATGACTTTCGCCAGGTTCATTCCTGCGCATCCAGCTTGTCGACTATGGCCATGATGGTTGCGTCAACCGCCCGGTTTTCCGTGAGCGCAGTCTGGCGCGCCGAACTCCCCTGGCATACCAGCACGACTTCCCCTACGCCGGCGCCAACAGCGTCGACAGCCACCAGAAAGCCCGGCTTTTCCTCATAATCAAGTTCTACCGGACGGACAATCTGCAATTTCATGCCGACTAGGCGCTCGTCCTTGCGTGTCGCCCAAACCGTACCGATGACCTTAGCCAGGATCAACGAGGGTCTCCGTTTCTAACCGTAAACTTCCGCGTGATTGCATTTGCAGACGCGGACAAAACGCTGGTTGAACTTCCAGGAGTTCTTGATTTCGTCTTTCTCGGAAACGATCAACTTGACCATATTGAACCCCTCACCACACTTCGGGCAGTGGTTCGCGGAGTCGGTTCCGGAACCTTTCGCCACTTTGGCGGCAAAACTTTGATCTTTCGCCATGAATGCTCCTATCTAAAAGTTACGAGCAAACAATTTAAGAATAATTTTACGAAAGTCAACAGAAAACCCTGCGGGAACAGGCTTGCATCCGGGCGGTAGGTGGGCTAAATCTTATCTCTTTCGCTCTTCGATCAATTTGCGCAGCTTGTTCAGTTCAGACTGTAACTCAACGATACGCTGCTCCAGCCGGTTCTGGTTGTGGCTCGTACCCGCGGTCAGCGGCTCCTGATAGCTGCCGGAGGCGCCACCCGCCTGCGCAGCAAAAGAGAACGCTTGCCCTCCCGCGGCATCAAGCAGCTCTTTTTTCATGCCGATTTGTACGCTGGTGTGAACCTTCAAGGAATCGCGTTGGTACTCGAGCTCGACCCAATCACCCGGCGTTGTCGCTTCAACCATGCGCGCCAACTCGTCGACGTTGTGAACCACCCGGCGCGAGTAGCGGGTAATGATATCTCCGGGGCTCAGGCCTGCCCGCTCGGCCGGGCTGTTAGCGCGAATTTCGCTGACTTTCGGTGCATCCACATTGTGGAAGCCGACGACACCCAACCAGCCCTTGCGAACGTGGCCGAATTCGATGATGTCGCGGGCAATCCGCCTGATTCGCGCCGCCGGATAGGCTACCGCCATTGTGTTGTACTGGGAGGCCGCAGGGTTGCCATCGTCGCCCGGCGCCTGCATTTGCCCCGCCAGGAGGCCTATCGTTTCTCCCCGAAGATTCACGACCGGGCCGCCACCATTTCCCGGAGAAAGGCTGGCCATGACCTGCATCATCCCGTCATCGCGCATTCCGTTGACAGTGCCGAAAGCCACCGACGGGTAAACGCCAAGCGAGTTTCCGATGATAATGTTGAGCCCACCGGCGGGAACATCATCCCCGGCAAGCTTGATCGGTGTGAGATCTTCAGCCTCGACTTTAAGGACGACGAAACCGGTCGTACCATCCTCGCCAACAACGGTAGCCTTGAGCTGCCGTCCGTCCGAACAGGTTATTTCAGTGGATTGCGCGCCGCTGGCAATGCTGCGTCGGGTAATGATGTGACCTTCAGCGTCAAAAATAACGCCGGTGCCGATGTTGGTGTAGTTGAAGGCTGCGCCATCTGTTCCCGGGCCAATGGCCGGGGTGGCCGCCTGCGGATCGCCGGCTGCTGCGGGGCGGGAGAATTCAGCGGTCACGGTCACCACCGAACGCTTCGCGGAGCTGATCAGATTTTGAAGTTCTCGCTCCAGATTCTTGAGCGTTTCTCCGGCGACCGCGACTGAAAGAGGTTGGCTGATGGCCAGGAGCCAGACTGCTCCCCCGAAGAGAATACTTTTGTGTTTACAAACCACGACCTAGCTGCGCCAATATGAACTCCGCGCGAACGGCATTAAAACTCAATTGAAACAGGCTGCGGCTCTCGCGAAAACGCCCCGGCGCTGTCAGGTCGAACGCTTCGGGCACGCAGCGAGGTTGAATTGACCGGTATGCCGCCGCTGAGGCTTACCTGTTCCATGGGATAATTCACCGGACGCGACGCGGCGGGATGCGTCTGTAGGGTGGAACGGCGTTCAGCAAGCGAGGGCTTGCTCGCTTCCCGGGTTGCCAGTTGTGGCTGATTCTGTGTCCGCAGCATAGGAGCGATCATGAACACCGCGATGAGCACCAGGGCGGCGGCACCAACTGTTACCGGTATCGCGCCCGGCCAACTGAAATAGGACCTTCTTTCGAGACTGCGCTCCATTCGAATTCTGGCGCGGAGCACCGTATTGAAATCTGGGGAAGGTTTGACAACCGGCAAACTGCGCAACTGCTGTCGTACCAGTTTCATCTCATCGCAGAAGGTCTGAGCTTCAGAATTCTCAGCCAGTACCTGCTCGACCCGTCGCCGGCCTTGAGCCGGCAGAAGGCCGTCCAGGTAATCAAGAATCTCTGCTTGCAACTGTTTCCAATCGGTCATAAGCATTCCCTCACTCTGAATCGCTTTACTCTTATAGTTTCGGCATCGCCGGGAGATTCTACTTCTTTTTCATGAGATGTTTCAGCTGACTCTGAAGCTTCAGGCGGCCGCGATTGACGCGGGACTTGACCGTGCCAATCGGAACCTTGATAATCTTACCTATCTCTTCGTAAGAGAGTTCCTGTACATCGCGAAGAATAATCACCTCTCTGAACTTTGGTGACAACTTATTGATTTCCCGATGGATGATCTCTTCCTGGATAACCGAGTCAACTCTGGCTTCCGGGCTGTGCCCTTCGTCCGTGATCTCGTAGTCGCGGTCCTCAAATCCCATATCGGTAACGGAGAAAAGCTTTCGCCTCTTCCGTCGCCGAAGCTCTGTGCGGGAAAGGTTGCCCGCTATGGTGTAAATCCAGGTCGAAAACTTTGCGATCCGTTTGTACGCGTGGCGCTTTCGGTAAACACGAAGAAATGTTTCCTGGACGATGTCCTCGGCTTCTTCCTGGTTGCCGACAAACCGATAAACAAAGTTTAGCAGTTGCTCCTTATATCTCTGTACGATTAAATCGAATGCGTAGACATCACCGTTCTGGAAGCGCTCGATAAGGTCTTCGTCGGTCGGCTTCTTACCGCCACTCGAATGTCGTTCAGACATGTCTGATGTTTTTTCGAACCTTTCAACCATGAGCTAGTACGAAAAGTTCCTTTCAATTTTGCGAAGGTAAGAGACTTATCTCATCATCTTTACGAAAGTCGTCTGCAAGGCCACTTTCGGCGACTGCCTGCTTGTTTTCAGAGTCAGATCCGCTTCAAGCAGGCACTGAAAGATCTGCTCGAACTGTTCGCTGGAGTATCGCGCGGCCATTGCCTTGGTTTTTTTCAGGAAAAAGGAGGGGATACCGGTCAGCTGTGTGATCTCGCGCTCGGACTTGCCCCTGGAGCTCGCTCCCTTCACGAAAAACAGTTTTATGTAGTGCCGGGAAACAGCCGCCACAATCCTGGTCGGCACCTCGCCGCTGTCGAGCATGTGGTTCAAAATAAGCAGCGCCTTATGGATATCTTTGTTGCCGAGCGCCTCATTCAGATCGAAGACGCTGAAGGTGCGCGACAAGCCCACCACGCGCTGCACATCGCTTTCCTCGATGTTCGCGGACTTCACGTTCAGCCGGATCTTGCCGATTTCGTTAACGATATTCCGCAAGCCGTTGCCGACGTAGGCCTGCAGCAGCAAACAGGCATTGTAAGAGATTTGAACCCCTTGATCCTTGAGATGATTCTTGATCCAGGTCGGAATCTGATTTTCGTACGGCGCCTTCACCTCCACATGGCAACATTGAGTGCGGATCTTGTCGCGGGATTTTGCTTTCGATGCTGCCTTGCGCGAGATCAAAACCAGCCGCGTAGTCGGCGACGGCTTCTCCAGGTACTTACTGATCGCGCTCAGGCCCGATGGATTCATCTTGTCGAAATCCTTGACCAAAACCAATCGCGCTGCGGCGAGCATCGGATAGGCGCAGGCGGTGTCGATGATCTTGCCCGCATCCGCTTCGCCGCCGTAAAAGACATCGTAGTTGAACTCCCGGGTATCCGGTTCGAGCACGTGTTCGGTCAGCCGCTGCACACAATCTTCGACCAGGAACTCTTCATTGCCGGCAAAAAGGTAGGCGCTGTGAAGATTGCCTTTCTTGAGCTGTTCGATAAATTCCCGGTAGGTCATGACGCGCGCTTTTCAGATTCCTTGCGAATTACCGTCCTTAACGCGAAGGCAAAACCGCCCCACACGACACCGAGAATCACAATCATGGCAATGATCGCTGATACAGTCATCACTTAGCTCCCTGCGGGCCGTTCCGACATTCGGCGGAATAGCTGCCGGTTGAAAATGAGAAAAAGGGTGATGGCCACGCCCCACTGAAACAGGCACGTGCCAAGACTAAAAGTCCGAAATGGGTTCCACCACCCCTGCGGGTCGTAAGACGTCACCGCCTGCCAAAACCACCACCCGAGCAACAGAACGAACTCAATGGGAATGAGCACGGACACGATGACATTAAACCACTTACCGGCGGCAAGGTCATTGCCTTCGGCGTTGATGAGCTGGATCCTCATCCTGTCGACGCCGTACTTGATAGCGGCGAACGTAAAAAACATACCGCTGACGATCAGCCCGAGTCCCCAGACCCAATCCTGATTGCCGAAAAAATCGAGGCTGAGCGCGGACGGCAGCCCCAGCAGAAAGCCGAAACCGCCCACGAACTTGATAGCGGTGTGGCGTTCCATACCCGCGTCCATGAAAATCCGCGTCGCCAGCTCGATCATGGCGATGAGCGAGGAAAGGGCAGCCGTGGTAAGCGCCAGGAAAAAAACGACCATGAAAAAGCCGCCCAGCGGCATGTGTTCGAACAATCGCGGGATCCAGATAAACGTCATTCCGGTTGAGGCCGGGCCGCTGTCGGCCAGGACTTTTGCGGGGTCCAAACCCATTTGTGGCGCAAGCGAGAATACGGCGGCGAACAGAACCACACCGGCCAGAAGGGAGGCGCTGTTGTTCCCCAGACCCGCGACAAACGAGTTCAGAACAATGTCCTCCTTCTTCCGCATATACACCGCGTAGGTCAAAATCAATCCCCAGCCGGCGCCGGTGGACCAGGCTGACTGCGACAGGGCTTCGAGCCAGGTTTTATAGTTGAGCAATAAATCCAGCCGTGGTTGAAAAAGGAAATTGAGGCCAGCCATCGCGCCGGGAAGCGTGAGCGCGCGAACAGCGGCCAAAATGAGCAGTCCGAACAGAA
>CAZTNL010000027.1:0-12611 GCA_964614885.1 uncultured Calditrichaceae bacterium
GCTTCGTGTCTCCTGAAGAGTTTGATCGCTATGCCCGGGATGGCCGGGCTATGGGCTTCCGCCACGTGGAGTCGGGTCCGCTCGTCCGCAGTTCATACCATGCCGACGAGCAAATAGAGGCGACTTCTCAATATCGGTAAAACTCGTTCGGAAAACACTTGACTTTTTTTCAATTTCCTGTTATCTTTGACCTTAGCATTTATACTGCTATAAACTGGATTGAAAGCGTGGCCATATTTTTTTTGCGGCACGCTTTTTTTACATTTTTTTAGGGCGCTTAGCTCAGTTGGTTAGAGTACTTGCTTGACATGCAAGGGGTCGCTGGTTCAAATCCAGTAGCGCCCACTGGTTTACTTTGAATTTCAATATCGTGTCGACGTGAGCAAAACGGTTCAGATTACATTTCCTGACGGAAAATCGAAGGAGTACGTCCGCGGCATTCGTCCGCTGGACATCATCGATGAAATCGGGAGTCGTGCGCTGAGCGAGAAGGCGGTTGTGGCGAAAGTGAACGGCAAATTTGTCGATCTGAGCGCTCCCCTCAACTCGGACGCAGACCTGCAGATTGTCACCTATGATGAGCCGGAGGGGCTTGCTACGTACTGGCACAGCACCTCCCACATTATGGCGCATGCGGTCAAGGAGCTTTACCCCGAGGCACAGTTCGGGGTAGGCCCGGCTATCGAAACTGGTTTCTACTACGACATCGATGTCGATTCGAGGCTCACGCCCGAAGACCTTGAGCGGATCGAGGCCAAGATGCAGGAGATTATCGACGAGGACAGGCCGTTCATTCGGGGTGAACACGTGAAGGACGAAGTGATCGACCTTTTTAAGCAACGCCGCGATAAATACAAACTCGAGCTGCTGCGGGACCTCGAAGACGATCATCCAAGCACCTATTCTGAGGGAGAGTTTATCGACCTTTGCCGCGGGCCACACGTGCCTTCGACCGGGAAGATAAAGAGTTTCAAGCTTCTCAATATCGCCGGCGCCTATTGGCGCGGTGATGAAAAGAACCCGATGCTGCAGCGCATTTACGGCGTTTCTTTTCCGAAAAGGAAACAGCTCGAGGCGCATCTGAAGGCGCTCGAGGAGGCGAAAAAGCGGGATCATCGAAAGCTGGGTAAGGAGCTCGACCTTTTTCTGTTGACCCCAGCGGTGGGCAGCGGACTTCCGCTCTGGTTGCCGAAGGGCACCATCGTGCGTGAGACTCTTGAAGGGTTTCTCAAAGAGGAGCAAAGGAAGCGCGGCTACATGCCTGTGGTGACGCCGCACATCGGGAGCCTTTCGCTCTACCGGACCAGCGGCCACTACCCGTACTACAAGGAGAGCCAATTCGAGCCGATTAAGGCCGAAGAGCACGAGTATCTACTGAAGCCGATGAACTGCCCGCATCACTTTCAAATCTATGCATCGCGGCCGCGCAGCTACCGCGATTTGCCGTTGCGGCTGGCGGAATTCGGCACGGTTTATCGCTACGAGCAATCGGGTGAGCTGAACGGGCTGACGCGCGTTCGGAGCTTTACGGTTGACGACTCGCACATGTTCGTCCGACCCGATCAGCTCAATGGAGAACTTTGTGACGTCATCGATCTGATTAAGCTCGTGTTCAAGACGCTGGGTTTTGAAGACTTCAAGACGCAGCTCTCGTTTCGTGATCCGGACAACAAAGACAAGTATGGCGGGGACGATGCGATGTGGGAACAGGCGCAGGCTGATATTCAGGCGGCAGCCGATTCTCAAGGGCTTGATTATGTGCTCGAAGAGGGAGAGGCCGCCTTTTACGGGCCCAAGCTCGATTTCATGATTCGCGACGTGCTGGGGCGCCAATGGCAACTTGGCACGGTTCAGGTGGACTACGTGATGCCGGAACGTTTTGGCCTGGAGTATGTGGGCAGCGACGACCAGAAGCACCGGCCAGTGGTCATTCATCGCGCGCCCTTCGGCTCCATCGAGCGATTCATCGCCATATTGATCGAACATTTTGCCGGGGCATTTCCACTCTGGCTGGCGCCTGTGCAGGCTATCGTTCTGCCGATTTCTGACGATTACTTGCCGTATGCTGAAGAGGTTGAAAGTCGGCTGCGCGAGGTAAAACTCCGTGTCGAAGTCGACCGGCGCAACGAAAAAATCGGCTTCAAGATTCGTGAGGCCGAAAAGCAGAAGATTCCGTACATGCTGATCGTCGGCAAGAAAGAAGTAGATGGCGGTTTGGTCTCTGTGAGAAAACGCAAGCAAGGCGATCTTGGCCAGTCAACGGTCGAGGAGTTCTGCAATAGAGCGCTTGCAGAGGTTGAAGCGAAAGCTCTGAACTAACCAGAAAGGGACTTGCTATTAGCAAAAAGAGAACACCAAAACTCAACATCAATGATGCGATCCAGGCGCCACAGGTCCGCGTCATTGGCGACGATGGCGAGCAGATAGGTTTGATCGACACCGCCGAAGCGTTGAGCATGGCGCAAAGCAAAGGATTGGATCTCGTTGAAGTGGCCTCGGAGGCGTCTCCACCTGTTTGCAAAATAATGGATTATGGCAAACACAAGTATAAGCAGAGCAAGAAGGACAAGGAGACGAAGAAGAAGCAGCATATTGTCAACCTGAAGGAGATTCGGCTGCGGCCCAAGATTGAGGAGCACGATTTTAGCTTCAAAGTCGGCCACGCCCGCAAGTTTCTGGAGAAAGGCAATAAGGTGAAGGCGACCGTGCTGTTTCGTGGACGTGAGCTGAGCCACAAGGAGTTTGCGTTCCGGCTGCTCGAAAGAATGTCGGAAGAACTTAGCGACATTGCAAAAATCGAGCGCGAGCCGGTGATGGAAGGGCGGTTGATGACCATGTTTTTGACGAAGAAGTAGTATTTTCTACTGATTGGGAGATTTTATATCATGCCAAAAATGAAATCGAACCGCGGCGCTATGAAGCGGTTTAAGGTGACGGGTACCGGCAAGATCAAGCGGTACAAAGCGTGTAAGAGTCACATCCTTACCAAGAAAAACCGGAAGAGAAAGCGGAATCTGCGCACGGCGACTCTCATAGCGGCTTCGGACGCCCGCCGTGTGCATCACATGATTGGATAGTTTGGAGGTAAGATGCCTAGAGCAACCCATAGTGTGCCGTCTCACAGAAGACGGCAACGCATACTGAAACAAGCCAAGGGGTACCGCGGCGGTAAAAGCAAACTGATTCGGACTGCCAAAGAGAGCGTCGACCGCGGTTTGATGTACGCTTATCGTGACAGACGCCAGAAAAAGCGGGAGTTCCGGAAGCTTTGGATTGCCAGAATTAACGCAGCTGTTCGCGCAAGCGGCATGAACTACTCGGCATTCATGCATGGTTTGAAGCGCCAGAATGTTGAAATGAATCGAAAAGTACTTGCCGACCTTGCGGTTCACGATCCTGAGGCATTCAAGAGTCTTGTTCAGGTCGCGAAAAGCTAGACATTATGTCGGAATTGCTGGACTCTCTTCTGCACGAGTTGGAAGGTGTGGAGCGTTCTTTCCAGGCGGAGATTGCCGGTGCCGGCAACGCCTCGTCACTTGAAGCCCTGAGGATAAAGTATCTCGGAAGAAAAGGGCAGGTAGCGCATTATTTCAAGAAGATGGGGGAAATCGAGCCCGCCCAGAGACCCCTGTTAGGCGACCGGCTGAACGCGTTGAAGCAGACTTTTTCCAACGCGGTTGAGGCGCACAGGAGCGAGCTGGGCGGGAACGGTCACCGACCACAAACCACTGCAGATTTGACCCTGCCCGGGACGACTCCCGCCTTGGGCTATCGCAACCCTCTGATGATCGTTCTCGACGAGATCAAAGAGGTTTTTGCGAATATGGGCTTCGCGGTGGAGACCGGGCCACTCATCGAGAAACCTTACTACAACTTCGAGGCGCTCAATGTGCCCGACGATCACCCGTCGAAGGATCTGCAGGATACCTTCTATTTGCCCAGCGGGCTGCTGCTGCGAACGCATACCTCGCCGGTGCAGGTTAGAACCATGGAGCGCCGGAAACCACCGATCCGCATCATCGCGCCGGGCCGGTGTTTTCGCAAGGATACGCCCGACGCGACACACTCTCCCGAATTTCATCAGGTGGAGGGCCTCGCCGTGGGAGAGGGCCTTTCCCTGGCACACTTGAAGGGCACGTTGGTCGCATTCGCGCGCAGCATGTTTGGTGAACAGACTGAGGTGAGATTCCGGCCCAGTTTTTTCCCATTCACCGAGCCCAGCGCCGAGATGGATATTTACTTCGATGAAAAGCTTGGTTGGCTCGAAATTCTCGGCTCAGGAATGGTCCATCCCAATGTTCTCGAAGGCGTGGGGATCGATTCGGAGCGCTACACGGGATTCGCGTTCGGCATGGGGGTTGAGCGCATCACCATGTTGAAGTACCAGATCGACGACATCCGGTACTTCTACGACAACGACATTCATTTCCTGAGCCAGTTTTAGTTTACCAAACCTGATATTGTTTCAATGAAGATTACACGTGACTGGCTTCGCCAATACGTTGAATTCGACTACCCGGCAGAAACGCTCGTAGAGCGGCTGACGATGCTCGGTCTGGAGGTGGATACCCACGGCCCCGAGCAGTTCGGTTTCGACGGCGTTGTGGTCGGTCGTGTCACTGAAAAAAGGCAGCACCCGGACGCGGACCGACTCTCTGTGTGCACGGTCGATATTGGCAGCGAATCGCTCAACATCGTTTGTGGGGCACCCAACGTAGCGGCAGGCCAGATGGTGCCGGTGGCCACTGTTGGCGCGGTCTTGCCCGGCGGGTTGAAAATTAAACGGGCCAAACTTAGGGGCGTCGAGTCGACCGGGATGATCTGTTCTGAGAAAGAACTTGGGCTCTCGGTTGCCGCCGATGGAATCATGGTGCTCGATTCGGAGGTTGTGGCTGGCACGCCGTTTTCGGATATTGCCGGCGAACCGGACTATCTGATCGACATCGAGGTGACTCCTAACCGGCCCGACTGTTTCGGCATCCTCGGCATTGCCCGAGATGTTTCGGCGCTGACAGGTGGCAAATTTGCCAGGCCCACCCCGGATGTGCCGGAGACTAACAAGCCCGTGGCCGAGGCGATTCGAATCGAAATACACGATCCGGGCAAGTGTCCCCGTTATACGGCCAGGTTCATTGAGAACGTGTCGGTGGCGCCTTCACCGCTCTGGCTGGCGCGAAGGCTGGAACAAATCGGCATTCGCTCGATTAACAATGTCGTAGATGTCACCAATTTTGTCATGATGGAAACCGGTCAGCCTTTGCACGCCTTTGACTACGATATGCTACAGGGCGGCCGGATTCACGTGCGCTCTGCCCGCAAGGGCGAAACCTTTGTAACGCTTGACGATAAGTCGCATACCTTGAACTCTGAAAATCTGCTCATCTGTGATCAAAATCGCGCGGTAGCCCTTGCCGGCATTATGGGCGGTCAGAATTCCGAGGTTTCAGAAGCGACGAAAAATATTTTGCTCGAGAGTGCCTATTTTGATCCGATCGACATTCGCCGGTCGTCCAAGGCCCTCGGTATCTCGACAGAATCGTCGAAGCGGTTCGAGCGTGGCGTGGACCCGAACGGCGTCGATTACGCCCTTGACCGCGCGGCGCAGTTGCTGGCAGAGCTTGCCGGTGGCGATGTTGCCAAAGGCATCGCCGACGTCTATCCGGAAAAAATCGAGCCGGTCACCCTTTCGTTGCGTCCGGCGCGCGTGAGCGCCTTGTTGGGCGTGACGATTCCGGTGGAACGAATGACCAGCATTCTTCAAAGCCTGGGCTTTGGCGTCGAGGCGGGAGACCCGATGCGCGTAGAAGTTCCGACGTTTCGCCCCGACATAAAACGGGAAGCGGACCTCATCGAGGAAATCGGGCGTGTCTTTGGCTACGATAATATTCCGGCTGAGATGACCGCTTCCGTACAGCGGTACCGCCAACGGAATAGCCGCCAGGAATTTGAAGCAAGGGCACGCGCGGTTCTGACCGGTTTTGGTTTTTCCGAGGTACTGACCTACAATCTGGTCAGTGGTGATGCCGCCGGGCTGTTTTTGCCCGAGGAGCAACGCGTGCGCCTGCTCAACCCATTGAGCGAGGATTTGTCGACGTTGCGGCCACACCTGCTGGCCTCGCTGCTGCGCAGCGTGCGCTGGAACCTGAACCGCAGCAGCCGGAACCTGAAGTTTTTTGAGGTGGGAACGGTGTTTTCCACAATAGAAGGTGAAACGCTCGAACGCCGACGACTGGGCGGCATAGTGACCGGCGCACTGGGTGAGGATTCCTGGCGCGAAAAAACGCGCGCAGTCGATTTTTACGATGTTAAAGGTTTCGTCCAGCATTTTTTGAAACGCAGCCATGTCGACGGGCTCAGCTTCGGCACCGGCCATTCAACGCTCGCAACCGGGCAGCAGCTCACGGTGGCCAAAGGGGAGCGGACGGTTGGCCTGCTCGGCGAGATAAGTCCGGAAATCGCCGGGGCCTTTGACCTCGGCGAGCCCGTCTTTTTCTTCGACTTCGATCTCGAAGATCTCGCCGGGTGCGTATCGCCACAGAAACAGTTTGTCCCGGTTCCGAAATTTCCTGCTGTCGCGCGCGATATCGCGCTCGTCGTCGACGAGGCTGTGCCGGCGCAGCAGGTTTTGCAGGAGGTTGAATCCAGCGCCGGACGGCTGTTGACCGAAGTACGGGTTTTCGATGTGTTTCGCAGCGAGCAGATTGGCGCAGGGAAAAAGAGCCTGGCGCTGAGTCTTACTTTCAGGTCGCAGGAGCGAACCCTGAAGGAAAAGGAAGTGGACAAGCAGATGTCGAAGGTTCTTTCCTCGCTTTCAGACCGGTTTGCCGCCCGACTGCGTGAATAGCAACAGGGAGCGCTCTATGGAAATACAGCAGCTTGATATATTGGAAGAGAGGATCACGCGCGCGATTGATCTCATCGGGCAATTGAAGTCCGAGAATGAAGAGCTCAAGGGCAGAGTTATCGAGATTGAGGGAGAATCGCAATCGAAGCAGCGGCTCATTGAACAGCTTAAGGAGGAGAATCAGAGCCTTCGGCTGTTGCACAATGAAGCCTCGTTAGGGAAGGAGAAACAGGAGAAGATTAGAAGCAAGGTTGAGCAAATGCTTTCTAAGCTTGACGAGCTGCAGGAGTTGTAGTTCGTCGGGTTAACCAGATCGATGCCTTGCTGGCAAGGCACCCTGTCTGCTTATCTTACTTACAGGTCATGAACACAGATGGACCGAGATGGCGGAGTTCTAAAAATCAACATTTATGGCACTGAGTATCCTATCAAGAGCGATCCGAATACCGATGCGGAGTATATCGCCCGGGTCGCGGAGTACGTTGACGGGAAGATGCGAGAAATCGATCAAAACGCTCAGTCGAGATCCGCGCTGAAGGTGGCTATCCTGGCAGCCCTGAATATAACCGATGAACTGTTTCAAGAACGGTTCAAGGATAGAAGCACTGACAGCACTGACAGCGCTGGCGTTGGCAGTCGCATCAAAGAAATGTCTGAGGCATTGGATAAAGCCCTCGGTGACCCATCGCGTTGATTGTACGACTCTCTGCTCCTCCCCTGTAGTCCGTTGGCAAAACTGAGGTCCTGCCAACAGGTAGCTCAGTCAAGAACCGGTCGGGTGTTCGCTGCTAAGAACAGCCGCACGGTGCATTTAATTCGGAGTTTCCAATGATTGGAATGTGGATGGTTGGAGCCGTATCGATAGTTGTCGGGTTCGCAGCAGGATGGGTTCTGCGACAGTTTCTTGGAAACAGGAAAGTCCAGTATGCTACGGATTCGGCAGAGTCCCTCCTGGCAGATGCCAGGGCAGAGGCAGAAAACTACAAGCGTGAAAAAATGCTCGAGGCCAAGGAGGAGCTTTTCCAGGCCAGACAGGAGCTTGAAGTCGAAGCCAAGAATCGGCGCGAGGAATTGCAACGCCTCGAAAAAATGCTGACCGAGCGTGAATTGAGTTTGGACAGCAAAGTCGATATCCTCAACAAGAAGGAGCAACAGCTCCAGCAACACGACCAGGCGATCCGGGTGAAGAATGAGGATCTCGCTAAGCGCCAGAGCGAGCTGGAGCGTCTTCTCGAAGAGGAAAACGCCCGCCTGCAGCAAATCTCCGGACTTAGCCCGGAAGAGGCGCGGAAAATCCAGATGCAGAACATTCTCGAGAAAGCAAAAGCAGATACGGCTCATGAGATTCAGGAAATTCGCGAACAAACGCGAAAGCGGGCTGCCGAAGAGTCGCGCGAGATCATGATTCAGGCGCTGCAACGCTGTAGCATTGCGCACGTGGTCGAGGCCACGGTGTCGGCCGTCGAGCTGCCTGATGACGAGATGAAGGGCCGGATTATCGGCCGCGAGGGGAGAAACATTCGCGCCTTCGAGCGCGCCGCCGGCGTTGAGGTGCTCATCGACGACACGCCGAAAACGGTCATCCTTTCCGGTTTCGATCCGATTCGACGTGAAGTCGCGCGGCAATCGCTCGAGAAGCTCATTTATGACGGGCGCATTCATCCCGGCAGAATCGAGGAAGTCGTCAACAAATCGTTTGAGGAAATCGAGGAACACATTTTCGAAACCGGAGAACAGACGCTTCAGGACCTGGGCGTGCACGGCGTGCATCACGAGTTGATCAAAATGCTGGGAAAGCAGAAGTTCCGTCTCAGCTACGGGCAAAACCTGCTGCAGCACTCTATCGAGGTGGCTTCACTGGCTGGCGAGATGGCATCTCTCCTGAACCTGGACAGCACGCTGGCCAGGAGGGCGGGGGTGTTGCATGATATCGGCCGAACCGCAGAGGACTACGGTAATGCTCCGTTCTATGAGCTCGGAGTGGACCTGGCTAAAAAGTTTGGCGAGAACGAGAAAATTCAGAATGTCATCGCGGCCCAGGCTCCGGGTTTCGACGAGAACGAAGCGATAACGCCGGTCGCAATTTTCGTCCGGATCGCAAATGAGATATCGGTTTCAAGGCCGGGCGCGAAAAAGGATCCGCTCGACAAGTACATGAAGCGGATGCGGCAACTGGAGGAGACCGCGAACTCCTTCCCGGGAGTGGTGACATCCTACGCCATCCAGGCGGGCCGGGAGTTGCGTGTCATCGTCGAACATGCCATTGTGGACGACAACAAGGCCCAATCGCTGGCTGATAACATCGTCAACCGGCTGCGCAAGGAGATGGAATTTCCCGGGCAAATCCGCGTGAGTGTTATCCGTGAATATCGTTCTGTCGACTATGCCAAGTGAGCATGAAACTTTCCATTCTAACGGAGCGACCGCTTGAGTTCCAATGAAGTTCGTCTGCTTTTCGTCGCTGATATTGTGGGTAAGCCTGGCATTGAGATCACGAACCGGTTGTTGCCTGGACTAAAAGAGAAATATAAGGTCGACTTTTGCATTGCCAACGGCGAGAATGCCTGCCATGGTAAAGGCCTGACCGTCAAAATCGCCAGAAACTTCTTTAATCTGGGCATCGATGTGATTACCAGTGGCAATCATATCTGGGACAATCGTGATATCTATGATTCGCTGAAGACAGACCCGCGCATCCTCAGACCTGCCAACTACCCGGAGGCAAATCTGGGCAAGGGCACGGCGGTCGTCGAAAACGAAGCCGGCCTGAAACTTGCAGTCCTGAACCTGCAGGGACGCACATTCATGTATTCCATCGACTGTCCCTTCCGGAAATCCCTCACCGAAATACGCAAGCTGAAGAAAGAGACCAATCTGATCTTCGTCGACTTTCATGCTGAGGCTTCCGCGGAAAAAATCGCTCTCGGTTGGTTTCTGGACGGCAAGGTGACGGCGGTTGTCGGCACGCATACGCATGTCCCCACCGCCGACGAGAGGTTGCTTGATGATGGCACTGCCTATATCACCGATGCCGGCATGACCGGGCCGTTCGATTCGGTCATCGGCCTGCAGAAGGATCTGGCGATCAAACGATTCATCAACCAGACGCCCGTTCGCTACAAGCCGGCGACGGACAACATGCGCTTTTGCGGTGTTCTGATCACAGCCGACCCGGAAACCGGCAAGGCGAGCGCGATAAGCAGAATTATGCTCCCGTAACAGAGTTCGATGGCTAAAATAATCGACGGCAAACAGATAGCGGCTGGTATTTACGCAGAGCTGAGTTCGGATATCCAGAACCTCTGGGCATCGGGCTGCAATCCGAGCCTGGTCGTTGTGCTGGTTGGCGACAATCCGGCCTCGCAGGTCTACGTGCGCATGAAAACAAAGGCGGCCGCGGCGCTGGGCATGCTTTCCGATACCCGGTCTTATCCTGAGTCGCTTTCGATGGCCGAGCTGCTCGATATTGTCCACGAGTTGAACGCGCAGCCTGCCGTGCACGGCATCCTCGTGCAATTGCCGCTGCCATCGCATATCGACGAAAACACCATCCTCAATGCGGTCTCGCCCGCCAAGGATGTCGATGGCTTCCACCCGAACAATCGCGGCAAGCTGGTGCTCGGCGAGGATACGTTTGTCCCGTGCACACCGCTCGGCGTGCAGCAAATGCTGGTTCGAAGCGGCATAGAAATCCCGGGCAAGCATGTGGTCATCGTGGGGCGTAGCAAGATCGTTGGACTCCCGCTGGCCATGATGCTGGCGTTGAAAGGCCCTGCGGCCAACGCGACCGTAACGATTTGCCACACGGGCACACAAGGGCTTGACAATCACACAAAAAATGCTGATATTCTCGTCGTCGCGGCCGGCCGGCCCGGAGTCATCGACGGCAGCATGATCAAACCGGGCGCGGTGGTGGTCGATGTCGGTGTCAATCGCGTACAGGACGCGAACACGGAAAAAGGATACAGACTGGTCGGCGATGTCGACTTCGCATCGGCGTCAAAGGTGGCCTCGGCGATCACGCCGGTACCCGGAGGTGTCGGCCCAATGACCATCGCCATGTTGATGTATAACACCGTCAAAGCGGCGAAGATGTCGCGGTAACCCGTTTTTTGCGCCAGTAGCTCAACTGGATAGAGCGTTGGCCTCCGGAGCCAAAGGCTGTGGGTTCGAGTCCCTCCTGGCGTACTAAGGTAAGTTCATTAATTTCAGCGAAAAGGAACTCTTTTAAGAAGGGTTCCTTTTTCGTTTATAGGGTACGCAAATAGCGAAATACGGCATATCAGTGTGAAAAAAGTGTGAAAAAAATAGCTCTGCTGCGGGATAGTCTAACACTTGACCGGGGGGCAAGGGGCGACATGATGCCCGACGATACCAGTCCGATCAGCAGAAGCGGAGCTGCATACCATGTTTATAAGGTAGGCAACACGATTTTGCGTATTTGTCTCAAGCAGTTTCACAGCTTCAGAAACTCAAACATAGTATGAAGCTCTTCCAGTATCGTGCTCAGGTCGGGCAGGGGGTTAACCAGCCTTCCGAGTTCTCTTTCCCAATACGGAGCCAATATGCTTTCAATGCCAACCGGCAGCAACTGACTGGCATCCTTCAGCCGAATTCCTTTGAGCTCGCACTTCTCTTTCAGCAGTTTCTTAAGCTTTCCGGCGTTAAAATCCGTTGAGCACAATCTCCATACGTCGTAATAGTCCCTGCACTTTTTTCGCTCAAGAAGCGCCCTCAGCTTTTCAGAAAAGATCTCCTCAAGTGATTCGACCTTGATGGCAAAGTCAGGATAATCCGAGTAAACCCGGCTTAGTTTCTTGCTCTTGACTGTATCGATTGCCTGCTCTTTTGTGGCATCCACCTTTGCCCAGTTTCTGCCAAGCAATGCGTCATAGCGTATTTTCAGCTGCAAGTACTCCGGGTTTGAGAACCGGCTCTTTATTTCAAAGCTGATGCCGCTTTTCTTCCTGATTTCGGCAAATGAATCTTCTATCTCTCTTGCGGCGGATTCGAAGTCTTTTCCCTGAAATGCAAAATCAAGGTCTTCTGATAGCCTCCATGTTCGGGGAAAATACACCTTCGCAAGCGCGGTCCCGCCCTTAAATACCAGCCCCTCCACTTGGGATAAGGAATGCAGCAGCCATCCGAGCACGTAGTCTTTTTCCACAATCTGCAGGTTGAGGTTTCTCTCCCTCGACTTCTCCAAAAGCTCTCTTCGGTCTATCAATACAACCACCCTTCCGGCCTGAGCTTGTAATTTACCAGGAGCGCCCATTTGTCATTGTAGGTTCCCTGCTTCGGCGATATCGCGTCGAGCACGGCATAGCCTTTCGTGAGCCTGATGCCGTTGAATACCTCCTTGTATTCTTCAAGGAGGCCGGCTGAGTCAAGGATGTAGCCAAGCCTCTTCAGGATTGCCATGTTGCTCATCTTGAGCGCATAGGCCGTAACCTTCGCAAAATCGATTTCGTCCCTTGAAAAGAAGATTGACCTTGCTATCTCATCGATTCCCCCGCAGTATTCGGGGTGGTCGAGGCAGTCTGCAATCGTCTTGTTCATATCCGAGATCTTTACCTTTTCCCCTTCGATTTCGGTCTCGGTCGCGCCGAAGAATTTCCTTTCGCAAAGCTGTACGAAGAGATATGTGTCGTGCATCACCTCAAGGCGCTTCTTTGGTTTTGTTGTGGCAATGAAGGTAGTGTTTGGAATCTGGTCGGAAAACCCGTAATGGTTGAGTGCCGACCAGTAACTGATGTAGTAGGGGTCT
>CAZTNL010000028.1:0-12524 GCA_964614885.1 uncultured Calditrichaceae bacterium
TGCTGAGCCTTGCTCCCGTGTCCGCAGCGAGATTAGCGCGAATATAATTCCATTATTTTAGTTATCCAAGGCTTTTTCCCGGTCCGGGCGACGGGCAAAAATGTCTTGTAATTTTGCGTAAATTGCGTTACGTTCTAAGCTGAATTTTTTACCGAATGCAAAGAGACGCGGGGCGCGAAAAGATACCAGATGGTCAGGAAAGCCTGGATTGACGCAAGAGCCTTGATGGCAAATGAAATGCTTTGGGGGCTGACGTTGCTGGAAAGGAATTTGCGCCAGCTCAACGAGTTGCGAATTGAAGAAGTTGTGGTTCTCATCGCTGAGGGAAACGCGCCGCGGCGACATTTTCGCCAGCCTCTGCCCTTGCCGCTGAGCGTTTCTTTTGAAGTTGTGGATGATTCCGACCCGTTTCGCTCTTTGCGGGCCATGTTGCAGAGCGGGGAGCATCCGGTTCTGGTTTTGGAAGGCGGCGCTCTCAACGACAGCAGGGTTCTCCGGGCGCTTTGCGATTCCGGGTCTGTCTGCGGTGTGATTTCGCCGACCGGGAAGAGGCCGGCTGCCGCGGCCATCGTTTCGTCAGCCCAATCCGAGCTGTTCGAACCGGCGGGGCACGACAGTGTGACGGCCCGGATAACGAAATTGCTGGCCGGCGGCAAGCTTGCAGAATTTTCGCTCCAGAGTTTCGACTCGTACATCGAAAAACTAAGACGCGACCTGCCGCCCTTTCTGCTGAGAGTCGAGGATGCGGACTGCCTGAAAGAAGCAGACGATATCCTGCGGCAGACGACGCACAAAGATGTCAATGATTTTGTAGCGAAATACATTCATCCGCCGCTCGAATTCGGCCTGGTGCGCATTCTCACCCACACAGCCATCACGCCGAATCAGGTGACGCTGTTCAATCTGCTGCTCTATGCTTTGGTCGTCACCTGCTTTCTGAAGGGTTTGTTGCTGCCCGGCATTTTGCTGGCCGCGCTAAAGGGCGTGCTCGACGGGGTGGACGGCAAGCTGGCCCGCTTCCTTCTGCGCTACAGCAAGACCGGTTACTGGCTGGACCATGCCGGTGACACCCTTTTTGATGGTGTAGTGTACGGCGCGCTGGGCTGGCACTTCATGCAGGGCGATTTTTCTTCTCCTGCCGCTGTTTTCACTCTTATGTTCGTGGGTTCGTATGCGGCAAACAAGATCATTCCGGGCCTCTTCAAGAAAATCCATAAGCACGAGATTTACGACTACAATGCCGTCGACCGCTTCATTCGTCTCATCGGCGGCCGCACCAACAACAACGTGTGGGTTCTGATGGTCGGCATTGTTCTGGGATACCCGGAGCAAACATACAACGCGGTCGCCGTCTGGATGTTGGCGACGGCTCTTTGGTACCTGGTGCGCCTCATCTACGTTACCGTAAGATCACGGATTAAAAATAACCAGTATTTGAGTTTAAGTAACTGATTTGAGAATGGTTCAGAGGAGCGCGAACTTGCAGGATTTGCAGCTACATGAAGGCTGGGCATATCGCTTGTACTCGCCACCTGTCTCCCTTGCCGCTGAAGCGCTCTTCGTCGAGCATTTCCCGGAAAACATTGAACCGGCTGCCGGAGCGAGACCGTATTAGCCCTGAAACGGCACTCTTTCCGAAACAAATTCGCGGGCCACTCGTTCTGTGGTTAGCCACGGTAATTGCTGAAAAAGGAGAATGATGATTCAACTGCGAAAAAGATGCTACGTAATCCCCAAATACTACGTACCCATTCTGATCGTTGCTGTCATCGCGACAGCCATCGGCGGTTACTACAGTTCAAAATTGACCCTGCAAAGCGATTTGGCGCAGCTCCTTCCTGATAGTTTCGAAAGTGTCAAGACCCTGAACCGGATCAAGGAAAAGGTCGGTGGTGTTGGCCAGCTGCGCATTGCGCTGGAAACCCGCGACTTTGCCGCTGCCAAGCGGTTGGCGCACGACCTCGAGCCGAAGCTGCTGGCCAGCCCAAGGGTCAATTATGTCGATTATAAAAACGATGTTGGATTTTTCAAAAACAACGCGATGCTCTATCTTGACCTGGATGAACTGGACTCCCTGCGGGCAGACATTCAGGGAAAGATCGACTCCGAGAAACAAAAGCTGAATCCCCTTTTTGTCGACGACCTGTTCGCGGACACCGGTTCCGATTCGGCGGCTTCGGACAACGACCTTTCCAAGTGGGAGGATAAGTATTCTGAGTTCGATCGCAAGGAATACTACACCAACGACGACAGCACGGTTCTGGTGATCAAGGTGTTCCCTGCCAGCACTAATTCCAATCTAAAGTTCATCCAGCAGATGTTCGATGAAGTGCAGGCCATCGTCGTCGGGATGAACCCGACCTCGTATGCACCGGACATGCAGGTCTACTATGGCGGCAACTTCAAGAACAAGCTAGACGAGTACAAGGTCATCAAGAAGGACATTATGGGCACCGCCCTGTATGGATTTGGCGGCGTGTTTCTTCTAATTGTGCTCTATTTTCGCCGCCTTGTCGGCGCACTTCTGATCACCATGACCCTCCTGTTTTCGCTGACATGGACTTTTGGAATCACTTACTGGGTCATCGGCGAACTCAATACCATCACCGGGTTCTTGTTCGTCATCCTTTTCGGGCTCGGCATCGACTACGGCATACATGCGTTCGCGCGTTATGCCGAGAGCAAGAAGGCGGGGTTGAGCTTCGAAGAATCCATGGAAAAGCTCATCTGTCAAACAGGCCGCGCCCTCATCACCACGGCTTTTACCACCTCAGCAGCGTTCTTTTCTCTGACGCTGATGAAATTCAAGGGATTCTCCGACCTCGGCTTCATTTCCGGGGTTGGAATCTTGTTCGCTGCGACTGCGATGATGGTGGTGTTGCCGGCTTTCATCACGCTGTTCGAGAAGTTCAATCTTATGCGCATCGAGCGCGTTCCCAGCAAATCGCTCTCTTTTGAGCCCATGGCCTATCGGCACTCCGGAGTCGTCCTCATCGGATCGGCGCTGCTTACTCTTCTGGCCATCTATAGCTTCGCGCATCTTCAATTTGAATATGATTTTACCAATTTGCGCGTCGTCACCGAGGACCGCAAACTGATCGATGAGAAGACTCAGGGAGTGTGCAAGCTTTCGGAGTCTCCAGCCGTCGTGCTCGCGGACAGCAAGTCCGATATCGACGAGGTGGTTGCTGCCGTCAGGAAGATTATCGAAACTGACAAAGAATCACCAACCATCAAGACGGTGCGCTCTGCCTACTCGATGGTGCCGGGTCATCAGGTTGAGAAAATCGCCAAGATTCGCTCCATCAAGCGGCTGATAGACACAGAAGCCGACGGTGTGGTCAAGGGAGATGACAAAGAGACACTCGACCAGTTTCGAGAGTACCTCAACGTGAGTAAACCCTTCACCTGGGAAGATTTTCCCGAGAACAACAAGCGCCAGTTTATCGACAAGCAGGGGCAGCTCGGTAAGTTCGTGTTTATTTATCCAAGTGTGGCGCTGCGGAATGGGCTGAATGCCATCGAATTTCTCAAAGACGTGGGAACGATCAAGACCGCCAGCGGCAAGGTTTTTCACGCCTCCAGCTCGAATATTATTACCGCGGAAATGTTGCTCATCATGATAAAGGAGGGCAAGCTGGCAGTTCTTTTGACCCTCCTCGTCGTGTTTGTCATCGTCCTGATCGATTTTCGCAAATTGGGGGCGACGCTCCTGGTTCTGTCTCCGCTCCTGGTCGGCGTAGCCTGGATGGGGCTGGCCATGTTTCTGATGGGCATGAAACTCAACTTTTTTAACATCGTTGTGTTTCCCAGCATCATAGGTGTAGGGGTGGACAACGGCGTTCACATCTACCACCGCTACCGGGAAGAAGGTCCGGGATCGTTGCTGCATGTCCTGAAAAATACCGGAATGGCCATCAGCATGACCACCGCGACCACCATTGTCGGTTATTCCGGCCTCATTCTGGCCAGTCACCCGGGGCTGAATTCGATCGGTGATTTGGCAGTGATCGGTCTCCTCGCCACTTTTGTGACGGCGATGATCGTGCTGCCGGCGCTGCTGCAGTCTATTGAATCCAGGGCCTCTTGAAGCGCCGCTGCGGCGATTTTTCTATGCTCCCAGAAGTCATTTTGCGCCTGTTGCCGGGCCGTATTCCCGCCTTCAGCGAGGGAACCCGGCTATGTGCGTTTGAGTAGGACTATCAATCCGGTTGACAAGCACGGGGCGACGATGTTGGAAGGATTCCACAGGGTTGGTTGTTATTGATTGCAGTGCCGTAAAAGAAGGAGCGTTGTCTTGGGTGAGTTCAGGAAAAAAACGACATTGAGTTTTCAGGTCCGGATGGTCGCGGGCGCATTGCTGGCCACAGCAGCTTTTCTAGCCGCTGCATCGGTTGCGGCACCGGAAGACAATGGCAATCTCGATCCCACAGCCGTATTCGAGGCCCAAATCAACGCCTGGTTTGCTGCAGACGATTCCCTGGCGACGGACGTCGCGGCGCGGGAACGTGTGCGATCGCGTATTTTCGACGAGCTGTTCGATTTCGAAAAACTCGCTTCGCAGATGCTGCAGCAGCACTGGGCGGAGCTGACTCCGTACCAGAGAGGCAATTTCGTCGCCGCTCTGAAACGCTCGATCGGCAAGTACATTACGCAGCACACAGACCGCGCCTACGCTTCGCGCACTCCTGCTTTGCATTTGCTCAAACGAAAGGTCGGCGAGCGATTCGCTTCTGTGGAATATCTGATTTCGGCAGGCAGCGGCCCGGGTCAGCAGGACAGAGTGACTGTGTACTTTCTCAGAACCGAGCAGGGGCAATGGAAAGTGAGCAACGCCAAGATCGGCAGAACCAGCCTGATGCGGCACTATTTCAGCATCTGCGACGCCGTGCTGGACGATTACGATATCGAGTATCTCGTCGCTGAGCTCGGCGAATACGACTCCGTCACCATTGAAGATTTCGAGGGCAGCGAATTGGACACGCTCCCCGCCGGCTGGGGGTGGAAGAGTAAGGACGATGACAAGTATAAGCCGTATCGGGTCCGCAAGGAAAACGGCAATAAGTATCTGGAAGCCACCGATGAGGGACAATCGATCATCATCGGCCGGCAAATCAAGTGGAACATCAGGAAATACCCGTACATTTCTTTCCGGTGGCGTGCCCACAAGCTGCCGGCCGGGGCGGATGAGCGCTACAACAAGACCGTGGACAGCGCCGCAGGCATCTATATTACCTATAAGTTCAAACTCGGCCTGATTCCGGAGTCGGTAAAATACGTCTGGAGCTCGACCCTGCCCGTGGGCTCAGCGATGCGTCGCAGCGGCGTCGGCCGGCCGTGGATGGTCGTTGCCGAGTCCGGTGAAGAGAACGTTGGGGAATGGCACACCTACGTTTTCAACGCCTACGAGGCCTATCAAAAGACCTTCGGCGGCAATCCTCCGGACAAGGCGATGGGAGTCGGGATTCTTTCTGATGCGAACTCGATGCACTCACAGGCCTACGCGGACTACGATGACATCAAGGCGCTCAAAAATGCCGATACCGATTCGGGCGTCCGCAAGATTCTGAAGGCGGAGTGAAAGAGAAATGAAAGGAACAAATGGGCAGAACTAACTGGTTTACCTACCTGGTCATCGGCACGGTCATTTTGTTGGCGCCATTTGCCCGGGCGGGTGAGAGGCTTCTGACCCTGAATGACTGCGAGCAACTCGCTCTAAAGCATGACCGCGGGGTCCGCGACGCCCGGCTGCGCCTGAAGACCGCCGAGGCACGGAAGCTGCAGGCCTCGCATGCACGCATCCTTCCCAAGTTTGAAGTACGCAACATCTGGGGACCTTCGCCACGAGCGCGTGGCCACGTCAACGAGTTCGGCGTGGTCGTTTCTCCCGATACCGCCACCGGGGTGTCGGACCTGCGCTATTTCACCGAGGTCGAAATGAATCTCGTTCAGCCGATCTACACCTTTGGCAAACTCAGCGGGCTCAACGCTGCCGCGGGATTCGGCATTCAGGCCGAAGAGCTCAATCTGGAGAAGCAGGAACGCTCGGCCACTGAAAAGGTGCGGGAGATCTACTGGGGGTTGCTTCTCGGCAAGGAGCTGCTGGCGGTCGTAGACGAGGCCCGCACAGAAGTTTCGAAGGCGGGGAGCAAGATCGAAGAAAAGCTGGATGAAGGCTCGGAAGACGTCAGCCAGTCTGACTTGTTCAAGCTGCAGATTTTCGAGTATGAGGTTAACAAGAAGCACCGTGAGGCGCTCGACAAGATCCAGCTCGCGCGCTCGGCGCTACGAATTATGGTCGGGCTCGAAGATTCTGTTGACTTTGACATCGCAGAGGAATATCTGGAAGCCGTCCCGTTTACGCTGGACAGCCTGCAGACTTATTTTCGGGTCGCTGCAAAGAGCCGGCCTGAAGTGGGGCAGCTCTATGCCGGGCTCAACATACGCCAGGCGTTGACGCGCGTGGCCCGCAGTGACTACTATCCCCAGTTTTTTTTCGGGGGCCAGGTCAAGTACAACTATGCCAAGGATCGTTTCGACCCGAATAATCCGTTCGTCAACAATCCGACGAACTTTTTTCGGCCGGGTTTCGTTATCGGCGCCAACCTGAATTTGAACTTCGTGCAGACGCGGGACAAGGTCCGCCTGGCCCAGATAGAATATCGCCGCCTGGCCGAGAAGCAGGAATTGCTGGACAAAGGCATCCGCCTGGAGGTGGAGAAGGCATATTTGGCGACCCGGCAGTCCGCCGCAAACCTGCGGGAAAGTCGCCGCGCTCTGAAGGCCAGTGAAAATTGGTTGCGGTCGACGACCATGACTTTCGACCTTGGCGTCGGGGAAATCAAGGATTTGATCGATGCGTTCAAAGCCAACGGCCAAATGAAAGCGGAACATTTACAGAACATTTTCGAGTATAATACGGCAATTGCGAAGTTGTCCAGGGCGGTGGGCCGCGATTTATTCGCGAACTAATGAAACGCCGTTCATGAATTTTTGAGGAGTTGTAATGAAATACCGTTTAGCAGCGTTAGTTACCCTGTTGGCAGGTACCCTGCTTTTTCAAAACGCGTTTGCCAATAGCTCGCCGGTCGATCTGGTCAAATCACGCAATGAGACCGTGAAGCGCATTCTGGATCAGGCCGGCGACAGCGTGGATGTGGCAACCAAGGAGAAGCTAAAGGATGTGATCAACGGCTTCATCGATTTCCAGGAGCTTTCCCGTATCGCGCTTGGGAAATACTGGGAGCAACGCTCCCCGCAGGAAAGGAAGGATTTCGTCGATGTGTTCCAGCAGTTGATCCGGAACTCATCGGTCAAGAAACTGGAAGTGTACAAAGCGGATAGAATTGCATACCAACCGGCCGAAATCAACGGCAAGAAGGCGAAAGTTGTAACCATTGCTCACAAGAAGCGTAAGCAGGTCGAAGTGTTGTACAAGATGCATCTGGTGGACGGGCAGTGGAAGGTCTATGACATGGAAATAGACGGCCTCAGCACGGCCCGCAACTATCGCGAGTCATTCTACAAACAGATAGCCAAGACCTCCTACAAGGAGATGTATGACAAGCTGGTCAAGCGCCTGCACTCGAAGTAGCGGTAAGCAGCCTCAATCAAAGCCATTGCCCGCAGGCGATGGCTTTTTTTGTCTGACTGCCCTGTGTCCGTCTCTTGACTTTGGCCACGGCGTTTTCTATATTGACAACCCTCAACGGGAGATGTTATGGGTGGGTCCGGATTCAAATTGGAAATGAATTCTGAGGAGTACGGCAGAATTCAAAAGATGCTGCACCACGAAAAGGTGCACTGGAACGCCGGCAAGAAAATCGTAGCGGGAATCGATGAGGCCGGCAGAGGGCCCCTGGCGGGTCCGGTCGTCGCTGCGGCGGTGGTTTTCCGGGAGAGTCCCGATATCCCGATGATCGATGATTCCAAACGACTCTCGGCGGAAATTCGGGAGTATTTGTACGAAATCATCGTGAATGAGGCGCTGTGCTACGGCATCGGCACGGCGGATGTGGCCGAGATCGACAAGTTGAACATTCTGCAGGCCTCGTACCTTGCCATGAGCCGGGCACAGGATAGTCTTGGGCAACGGCCCGACCATCTGCTGGTGGACGGGCGCTCGTTCGAGGGGGCTGAGGTCGACTTTACAACGATCGTCAAGGGCGACCGCCTGTCGTATTCGATCGCATCCGCGTCCATTCTGGCGAAAGTGACCCGCGACCGGATCATGATAGACTACGACAAGGAGTATCCTCAGTACGGTTTCTCGCACAACAAGGGCTACGCGACTCAGCAGCACCTCGACGCGATTGAGAGATTCGGATTTTGCCCAATCCACAGACGCTCTTTTCACCCGAAGCGTTTCATGGATTCACAAATGTTCCTGTTCCGTGAAGGCTAGCGGCGCAAAGCAAACCGGTAAGCTCGGCGAGGATATGGCGGCGGCGTTTCTGCTGAAGCACGGATTTCAGGTGCTGACGCGCAATTACCGCTTCGCGCGCGGAGAGATTGATATCGTCGCCAGAAGCGGTAATCTGCTCGTGTTCGTGGAGGTGAAAACGGCACGAACACTGCAATTCGGCCGGCCGGAGACATGGGTCGACCGGCGCAAGCAGCAGCAGATCGGCATGGTGGCCCAACGCTACCTGCAGGAGTTCGCCATCGACGATATGGATTGCCGGTTCGATGTCATCGCGATTTCGAAGGAGGCCGGCCGGTGGAAAATCAATCATATTAAGAACGCATTCTGGTTAGAGGAAAATGGATATTAAGAATAAAGTAGCGCTGGTTACCGGCGCCGGCAAGGGAATCGGCCGGGCAATTGCGTTGGCGCTTGCCCGGGAAGGCGCGAACGTCGCTGTGGTAGCGCGCACATCGAAAGACCTGCAAAGTCTGAGTCGTGAAATTGGCGATTGCGGGCGCAAGGCGCTGCCCATCGAGGCCGACGTCACCCGCGAGAGCCGCGTTCGCGAACTGGTAAGCGAAACCGCCGCCAAACTCGGGGGCATCGATATTCTGGTTAACAACGCCGGCATCGGCCGTTTCGGCCGCATCGAATCGCTTTCCACGCAGGATTGGGACGATATGTTCGAGGTCAATTTGCGTGCCATGTTTCTCTGTATCCGCGAGGCGCTGCCCCACCTGAAGAAAAGAGAGGAAAGCGTTGTCGTCAATATGGCCTCTCTTGCCGGTAAGAATTTTTTCGCCGGCGGCGCCGGCTACGCTGCCACCAAATGGGGCGTCATGGCGCTGACCAAGTGCCTCATGCTCGAGGAACGCAGCGCCGGTGTGCACGCCATTGCTATTTGTCCCGGCTCCGTGGACACACACTTCTTTTCCCATGAGTCGTTGCCAAATCCTGACCGGGGGAAAATTCTCAAAGCGGAGGATGTGGCTCAGGTCACGCTCGAGGCCATCAAGCTGCCTGGCAGAGCCATGGTCAGCGAGCTTGAAATAAGACCCGCAAACCCGTAGGAGCTGTATGAAACGGACAGTTACACTTATTCCTGGCGATGGCATCGGGCCAGAAGTCACCGGTGCGGCCACAAAGATCATCGACGCCGCCGGCGCAGATATCGAATGGGAACCGGTCGAGGCGGGGATCGGCGTCGTGGAGAAATATGGAACGCCTTTACCTGATGACGTGCTGGATTCCATCCGGCGGAACCGCATTGCGCTGAAAGGGCCGCTGACCACGGTGGTGGCCAAGGGATACGCCAGCATCAACGTCCGTCTCCGGCGCGAGCTCGATCTGTATGCCAACCTGCGGCCGGTGAAAAACATCCCGGGCATTCAATCGCGTTTCGAGAATGTCGATTTGATCATCGTTCGCGAGAACACCGAAGATCTGTATGCCGGCGTCGAGCACACGGTGGCCCCCGGCGTCACCGAGAGCATGAAAATTATCACCAAAGAGGCTTCGACCAAGATTGCGGAGTTCGCTTTTGAATACGCAAGAAAGCGCAAACGCAAGAAGGTGACGGCGGTGCACAAAGCGAACATCATGAAGCTCAGCGATGGCTTCTTTCTGGAATGCACGCGGAAGATTTCCAGAGATTTCCCCGAAGTCGAGTATCAGGAGATCATCGTCGACAACCTGGCGATGCAATTGGTGATGAACCCGCACCAGTTCGATATGCTGCTGCTGACCAACCTGTACGGCGACATTATTTCGGACCTATGCGCCGGACTCGTTGGCGGTCTCGGCATGGTTCCGGGCGCTAATATCGGCAAGGAGTACGCAGTGTTCGAGGCGGTCCACGGCAGCGCGCCCGACATCGCCGGCAAGAGTCTGGCCAATCCGATTGCGGTGCTTTTCAGCAGCCTGCTCATGTTGCGGTACATGGATATGGACACTGTCGCAGACCGCATCCGCGATGCCGTGCACAGGGTGACCCGCAGCGGCAAGGTGCTCACTCGCGATCTCGGCGGCAGCGCCGGCACCCGCGAGCTGACCGCAGCCATCTTGTCGGAGCTTTAGGCATAGAGGAGAGTTTTGCAGTGACGACCGACCAGTTTAACAGGGAAATACGCGACCTGCGCATTTCGGTGACCGATCGCTGCAACTTCCGTTGCGGCTACTGCATGCCGGAGGAAGTTTTCGGCGAGGCCTACCATTTTCTGCCCAGAAAACAAATTTTGACGTTCGAAGAAATTACACGCCTGGTGCAGAATTATGTCACCCTCGGTGTTCGCAAGGTCCGTTTGACCGGCGGCGAGCCGCTTCTGCGGCAGAGCCTGGAACTCCTTGTCGCGGCGATTGCGCAGATCGACGGGATCGAGGATTTGGCCTTGACTACAAACGGTTACCTGCTGCCGCAAAAGGCAAAGCTCCTGCGCAGGGCCGGCCTGCATCGCCTCACCCTGAGCCTTGACACGCTGGACCCACGGCTGTTCAAACAGCTGGCCGGCAAACACCTGGCGCTCGATCAGGTGCTGCGCGGTATCGAAACCGCCGTCATGGCGGGTTTTTCCGGCATCAAACTCAACACGGTTATTCAACGCGGTGTCAATGAACACGAAATCGGCGATCTCGCGCGCTTTGCCCGCGAGCGCGGGTTGACTATCCGCTTTATCGAGTTCATGGACGTCGGCACGCTCAACCAGTGGCGCATAGACAAGGTGGTCACTGCGGCCGAAATCGTTGAACGGGTCCACGCCGTCTTCCCGGTGAAACCGCTGGCGAAACACTACCGGAGCGAGGTGGCAAACCGCTTCGAGTATGAGGACGGCAAAGGAGAGTTCGGCGTTATTTCCTCCGTTTCCCAGCCATTCTGCGGCGCGTGCAGCCGCGTGCGGCTTTCGGCGGAGGGCAAGATCTATACCTGTCTTTTCGGGTCTGAAGGGCGCGATATCAGGCAATATCTGCGCGACGGTACTTCCGACGAGGTACTGCGTGAGCGGCTAGCATCTGTCTGGGAAAACCGGACGGATCGCTACTCCGAAGAGCGTTCCGAGGGTGTGCCGGCACAACGGAAAATTGAGATGTTCAAAATTGGCGGTTGAGAAGAAACCGCGGTTGATATACCAGCGCGGCGGCGACGCTGCAGAGAACGAGGAGAGATCACTATGATTACGATTACAGATAGCGCCAAGACGAAATTGATCAGCATCCTTGAGGATGAAGCCCGGCAAGGCCACGGTCTCCGGGTTACTGCAACCCGGGGCATGTCGCCATTCGCGGTAGACTACGGCCTGTCATTTGTCGAGCCCGGCGCAGAGAGCGCAGAAGACAAAGTGCTGGAGTTCGAAGGCTTCAAGGTCTTTATCGATCCGGAGAGTGCTCCTTTGCTCGACGGCGCCATCGTAGACTACGTTTCCGGTCTCAACGAGGCCGGCTTTAAGATTACGAATCCGAAGCAGGCGGCGCCGGCGCAACCTACCGGCCCGATCGCGGAGAAGGTGCAGCAGGTGCTGCAGGCGAAAGTCAACCCGGCCATTCGCAGCCACGGCGGCGTGGTTTCGCTGGTGGATGTTCGCGACGACATCGCCTATTTGCGCTTCGGCGGCGGTTGCCAGGGGTGCGGCATGGTCGACGTCACGCTGAAACAAGGCGTCGAAGTCATGATCAAGGAGTCGGTTCCCGAGCTCAAGGGCGTCATGGATGTCACCGACCACGCCGGCGGCTCGAATCCGTATTACCAGTCGAAATAATGACATAATATTCTTCGATCCTTCGACATCTGGTTCAAAAACAGTATTGAAAACGGTGTGGGGAGGTAGCAAGTGGCGCACCGAAAAAATTTGTGGCAACGATTTAGGCAACTTAAATTTTGGAACAAGCTTTCTGCAATAGCCAGCGTTGTGGGCATTATCGGATTTATCGTGACCATTTTGCTTTTTTTGTTCCCAAGGGAAAATGTACAATCAATCTTCTACTTGATAACGCCATACGGCCAGCGCCTTCCTAAAGCGACAGTTGCCGGATTCGATCGCGAGATCGAAGAAGGTGCTACAGAACTTAGAACGAAGAGCAGGCACTATTTCAAGTCTGCTGAACATGACTTTCAAGATAAGAATTT
>CAZTNL010000029.1:0-12268 GCA_964614885.1 uncultured Calditrichaceae bacterium
GGCCCCGCATGTTCACACAGCGCTGCTGCCGGATGTGTATCGCGGTCCGTACAAATCCTCCGATGCCGAAGCCGGACGCAAATACGCGGCAGCGGTCGCACAACAGCTTGACATCATGCAGGCGAATGGCAGGAAAGCTGCGGCGTTTATCTGCGAGTCGCTGCCCGGTTGCGCGGGACAAATCGTCCTGCCCCGGGGCTACCTGCCGGCGGCTTTCGAACACGTGCGCGCCGCCGGAGGGGTGTGCATCGCCGACGAAGTTCAGGTCGGTTTCGGCCGCGCCGGGGTCGCCTTCTGGGGCTTCGAAACGCAGAATGTGATTCCCGACATTGTAACCCTGGGCAAGCCCATCGGCAACGGGCATCCTCTCGGCGCAGTGGTCACGACCCACGAAATCGCGGACGCGTTCGCCAACGGCATGGAATATTTCAATACGTTTGGCGGCAACCCGGTTTCCTGCGCCGCGGGACTGGCCGTGCTTGAAGTTATAGAGAATGAGAAGCTTCAGGAGCATGCGGCAGTGGTTGGAACGCGGCTGAAAAGAAAGTTGGAAGCGATGCAGGAGAAACATTCACTCGTGGGCGATGTCCGCGGCCTGGGCCTGTTTCTGGGTGTGGAGCTGGTTTCTGATCGCAAGAGCAAACAACCGGCCGAAACCGCGGCCCGGGAGATTGTCGAGGCGCTGAAGCAACGCGGGATTCTCGTGAGTGTGGACGGCCCGCTGCACAATGTGCTCAAAATCAAACCACCGCTTGTATTCAACCTTGCCGACGCCGACCGGCTTGCCGGCGCGCTTGATGAGATTCTGGCCGGCTGCAAAGAGTGGTAAATTCAAAGCGCACCACGCTGCCTCTTCAGGTGCTGGTGTCATTGCACCGAACGTGAACCAGCAACCTCTCCGCAGTTTACAAATAGTTCATTTTGATTCGCCGTAATTTTTTTATATACTTGTCTTTAGATAGCGCGCGGCTGAAGTTCAGATCTCGACATTTGTCTTACGCAGTTTACGACGATTGCGCGTACCGTCTTCTGTTAGCAAACAGAGCGATGCTGGTTTTTGAAACGAATTCGAAGACACTCACAGAGCCAGGAATGGCACCTTTGATCTTCTGCAACATACTCTAAGAGTCGTCCCGTCAATCGTTTGCCCACAAGTCCAAGTTGATGCATTAGAATTTCTAACTCACTGAAGGAACAGCTCTATGCCTTTCAGACTAGATGGCCGGTTGTTGGCAGCCAGCATCCTGCTGTCTGCCGGGACACTGTTTGCGCAGGCGCCACAGATTCTCAGTCGGGCTCCCTCCCCGCTCACGATGAACAGTGCAACCACGGTTGTGATCTCCGTGCAGTTCGACCAGGCCATGGACGCGACCACGCTATCCGCTGCGACGTTTTTCGTATACGGCGAGCGGACCGGCTTCCACGCAGGCGCCTACGGCTACGACGCGGGCAGCCAGACGAGCACATTTACCACTACGGCGCCCTTTGAGCAAGGGGAAGAAGTCTCGGTCATTCTGACCCAAGGCGTGACAAATGCCACCGGCGTTGCGCTCGCATCCAGCATGCAGTGGCGCTTTCACATCGCCAGCGGTGCCGGTACGGCGACCTTCACGCTCGACTCCACGTATGCCAGCGGCAAGGCGCCCCACGCCATCGGCGTCGGAGACCTCGATGAGGACACGGACATGGATGTTCTTCTGGCCAACAGCAAGGACGACAATGCGGATGTCTGGAGCAACGCCGGTACGGGAGTATTCTCGCGCGCGGCCACCGTTTCCGCCGGCAACACACCGCGCTCGCTGGCCCTGGGCGATTTCGACGCGGACGGCGACATGGACGCAGCGATTGGCAACGAAACCTCGCTCACCGTCTCTGTCTTTCGCAACGACGGCACCGGCGTGCTCACCCCGGTTGGAAACCTGGCTACCGGTACTCAGCCCGTCTGGGTGACCGCCGGCGAGGTGGACGGAGACGGGTTTCTGGACCTGGTCGCGGTCAATTTTGGTGCGAACAGTTTTTCGCTTTTCATCAATAACGGCGACGGCACTTTCAAGAGCAAGGTCGATTACGCCATCGGAACGACCCCGGAGTCCGCTTTCCTTGGCGATTTCGATAATGATGGCGACCTGGACATCGTATCGACAAGTACGACAGATAACCGGGTCATGCTCATGACCAACAACGGCGGCGGCGTCTTCGGCTCGGCCCAGACCTTCAACACCGGGCTGAGCCCGCGCGAAGTTTTTGGCGCAGACTTTGACGGTGACGGCCGTCTCGATATCGCGACCGGCAACCGGGACGGCAACTCGATTTCGGTCCTGCTGAATACAGGCGGCGCCTTTTCCGCCGCCTCCGATTTCCCCGTACAAACCGATCCTTTCGCCATCACCGCGGCAGATCTCGATGGGGATCAGGATGCCGATATCGCGGTCGTGAACCGCCTTTCAGGAACCGTCAGCATTCTGACGAATGACGGAACCGCCAATTGGGACTCGACTTCCTACGCTACGGGTTTGCAACCCCGGGCTGTAAACACCGGCGATTTCGACGGCGACGGTGCTCTTGATGTTGTCGTTGCCAATCGCAACTCCGACACCTTTCAGATATACTCGAACACCGCGGTACTCAATGCGCTTCCCGGTGCGCCGCAGCTCACGGCTCCTGCGGCTAACAGCCATACCAATCCCGGCGCCGGGCAGGTGGCGCTCAATTGGAACGTGCCGGCAGACAGCGACGGCGACGCGCTGCATTTTCTGGTCGAGCTTTCGCAAGTCGCTGATTTCAGCTCCACCGTGCTTTCAGCCGATTCGAGAACCGGAACCGCCGGCTTCAGTCCGGCGCCGCCGTTGCCACAGGGGAGCGGCTCCGGCAGCTACACGATATCTTCGGCACTTGCCGACGGCAAATACTATTGGCGTGTCAAGGCCCACGACGGCACCGCCTTCGGCCCTGCCGCCAGCGCGGCATTTACTATCGACACCACGACGCCGAACATCACGGGAACCAGCTTAACGAACCCGGCGCCGGGGTTTTTGCCGAATTGGTACAACCAGAACAGCGTTGCCTCGGTCGATTTCGAGACGCAGTATGACGAGGCTCACGCAGACAGCGCAGTTTTCTCGCTGGGTGCCCTCGGCGGCACAACCACCGTTACCGGCTTGACGAACGGCGCAGGGCAAACAGTCACAACAACGCTTTCGCTCGCTAGCGTCGCCGACGGCGTTTATCCGCTCTCCGTCACTCTTTACGACAGCGCCGGCAACAGCGCAAGCGACAACTCCGCCAGCATTGCCCTCGACGGAACCCCGCCAACCGGGACGTTGGCGAGCTCACCGCCAAACAGCAAAACCCTGGACTTTTCAGTGATCTGGGGCGGCGGCAGCGACGGTCCCGGAGCAGTCTCCGGGCTCTCGGGCAACTACGACGTCCAGGTGCAGGTAGACGGCGGCGCATGGACCCCCTGGCTGACAAATTTCAACGGGACCTCCAGCATTTATACGGGACAACAGGGAAAGACCTACGCGTTCGAGGCCGCCGCCCGCGATAATGTCGGCAACATCGAGACGTTCCAGAACACGGAAGAAACCAGCACGGCCGTCGACACGACACTTGACGCAACGCCTCCGGATTCGCCGGTGAATCTGACCGCCGGCGGCGCCAACCCCAGTCCCTGGCAAAACACGGCGGCTTTTGCCGTATCCTGGCAAAATCCTTCCGATGCGAGCGGCATTGCCCGCGCTCTGTATAAGCTGGGAACGGCCCCAACCACGGATTTCGATACGACCGGCAGCGCAAGCGGTACACCCTCCTTCATGGTGTCTGCGACCGCCGAAAACGGCCAAATGCTGTTCGTCTGGTTGCAGGACAACGCCGGCAACCTGGATTTCAACAACCGTTCTGTTGTCGAATTGCGCTACGATGCGACCCCTCCAACCGGCACCCTGGCGAGTTCGCCGCCGACGAGCAGAACGCTCACATTCACGGTTACCTGGGGCGGCGGCAGCGATACCGGCTCCGGATTGTCCGGGGTGTACGATGTGCGGGTGCTCGGCGACGCAGACAGTCTTTGGCTAAAAGATTTTCGCGGCCAGTCTGCCCAATTTACCGGTGAACAAGGCAACACCTACGGCTTTGAAGCCGCCGCTCACGACTCGGTCGACAACATCGAAATGCTGCGACTCGTTTCCGAAAGTACCACACGGGTCGATACGGTCGCCAACGATGTTACCGCGCCGGGACCACCGCTGATCCTGCTGGCCGAAGGCAGCAACCCAAGTCCCTGGAAGAACCAGCCGGATTTTCTGGTGAGCTGGCAGCCGCCCACTGACCCCAGCGGCATCGGTAGGGCATTCTTCAAGGCCGGCAGTCCACCAGCGGCGAATTTCGATACCACGGGTTCCGTTGGCTCCGGCTCCAGCGTTCGCGTGACCGCGACGCGTGAAGGTGGCGAAGGTGTCTACGTCTGGTTTGAAGACCAGCGCGGAAACATCGATTTCAATAACTATGGCGTGGTCCTGGTTCGTTTTGACCAGACGCCGCCGCAGGATCTTGGCCTGAGTTTTCCCGATGCGCAGTTCCAGCCAAACTGGTTCAATCCAAATCTGAGCGCAGTCGCGCGCAGCGTAGTCGAATATACCGAGCTCCACGCCCGGACCGTGGAGCTGCACAGTGCGACGCTGGACACCAATATTTCGCGCAGCGGGCCGAGCGGGACAAACGCATCCGTCGCTTTCGATCTGAACGTAGCCGGCCTGCCCGACGCGCTTTACCGGGTTCTCTTTACCGTAACAGACAGCGCAGGAAACGCCGCCAGCGACTCGGCCGATTTGGCCCTCGACGGCACGCCGCCGGTCGGAACCGTCGCCAGCTCGGTCGACACCAGTGGCAGCTCGACTTTTTCGGTGTCGTGGGACGGCACTGGCAATGACGGCAGCGGTTCAGGCCTTTCGGGGCTCTACGATACCCGTGTTCGGGTGAACGGAGGCGCCTGGAACGATTGGTTGACGAACTTTAACGGCACTTCCAGCGATTACGCGGGCGAACATGGATCGAGCTACGCCTTCGAAGTCGTTGCGCATGACAACGTGGGCAACGTCGAGACCATTCGCAACATCGCCGAGACCACGACCGTGGTGGATACTTCATTTGCCGACAGCGAGCCGCCGACTATTCTGCATACGCCGCCTCTGGTCGTCGATGAGGGACAGGATGCGACGATCGAAACGGATGTGCAGGACAACGCCCGCGTGTTGAGCGTCAAGCTTTTCTACAGGAGGAGCACATCTTCCAGTTTTCAATCGATGCCCATGCTCAGCAGCGGTGGCAGTACCTACTCGGCAACTGTGGCAGCCAGCCAGATCGGCACTGCCGGCCTGAATTACTACATCGAGGCCACCGACGGCGTCAACATTTCGCACCATCCTGCCAGCGGCTGGACGACCCTGCCGAACAATCTTTCGGTGCGCATTCGCGGCCTTGGCGACCAGGGAATTGCCCGCAGCGATGCCCTTCCCACCGGAACAACGGCTGCCGGTTACCGCATGATTTCGGTCCCGCTGAACCTGGAAAAGACGGATCCTCTTTCGGTACTTGAGGACGATCTCGGCAAGTACGGTTCCAGAAAATGGCGCCTCTACCAGTACAACACCGCAACCGACAGTTATGATGAGTATCCGAAGGTCGACAACTTTTCGCCCGGGAAGGCATACTGGCTTATCGTCAAAGCGTCGGAGAAGCGGGTGGATTCCGGCGTAGGCAGCTCCGTGCCGACCAACCAGCCATTCGAAATCACGTTGAAGCAGGGCTGGAATGATATCGGATTCCCGTTTACATTTCCCGTAAGCATAGCCAACATCGAAGTCGTCGCCGGCAATCCGAACGACGTCGTCGGTCCCTACGAGTTTTCCGGCCAATGGGCCTTTCCGAGCCAGGTGGCTTCGTTGAAACCATGGCACGGCTATTCTTTCCTGAGCAGGAGCGCGGGCGTCAAAATCGCAATCCGGCCGGCCAGCCCAGGCTCCGGGACCTCGCGCGAAGTTGCCCTGCGCAAGCTTTCCGGCGGCGCAGCGCCGGAGTGGGCGCTTGGCATCCAGGCTTATTGCGGCGGCCTTGTCGACGAGTACAACCAGGTGGGCGTTGCCGAAGATGCCCTTCCCGCGTGGGACAGCCATGACTATCCCGAACCGCCATATATCAGCGATTATGTATCCGTCCGTTTTCACCACCCGGACTGGAACGATTTCAGCGACGTATACAAGACGGATTTCCGGCCACAGTTCAGCAACGGCCAGGTTTGGAACTTCGAAGTGGCTACGACCCTGCCGAACGAGAAAGTGACGCTCAAATTCCCCGGTCTGGGTTCGCTGCCCGGCAACTTCAGGGCTGTGCTCTTCGACCGCGAGACCTTGCAAGAGTGGGATCTCGGCCACTTAACCCGGTATGAGTTCACACCGGACAAGGCGACCTTGAGCCGGACCTTCGATCTGGTCGTGGGTACCGAAGCATTTATCCGGGATTCAAAGATCGCGGAAGACTTCATACCCAAGGCCTTTTCACTGAGTCCGAATTTTCCAAACCCGTTCAACGCGGGTACGACCCTGCTGTACAAAGTCCCGGAAAAGGCGCATGTCAGCATCCGCGTCTTCAATCTGCTGGGGCAGCATGTCAGGACGCTGCTTGAAGATGAGCGCTCGCCTGGTGCGTTCCGCGTAATCTGGGACGGCCGCGGGGATAGTGGGCTGGAGGTCGGTTCCGGGGTCTATTTCATCCGTTTTCAGGCCGGCGCTTTTCATCAAATCCGGAAAGCTCTTTACATTCGATAAGGCAAAATCATGAAACTGATTTCAGAAAGACGGATCCTGGTTCTTCTTGCGCTCACGTTGCTGGCAGCGCCCGCGTATCCGCAGGACCAGGCGTTACAAAACCTGATTCACGGCAAGAAGTTTTTCTGGGAAGCAAAGTTCGATCAGGCGCTGACGTCGCTAAAAGCCGTGACCGAAATAGAGTCCGCGAGGCCGGAGTATCTGTTCGAAGCGTACCTCTACACCGGCTTCGTGCTCCTACGCCAAAGTGCCCCCATGTCGGAGGTGAGGTCGGTCTTTACCGAAGCGATCGAGCTCAACCCGAGGCGCAAACCGGATGAGATGGTCATTCCGCCCGATTTGACCGAGCCCTTCTATGACGTTCGCAACGAAATCGTCGGTTGCCTCTACATCGTCACGGTTCCGGAAGGCGCGCATGTTGTCGGGGTATTGGGAGACAGCCTGTTGTTTGAGGATACGGCGCCCGTGACCGTTTGTGACGTGGTGACCAGAGACTATCAGCTGTTGATTTCCGAGCGCGGCTATGAGCAGACTTTCCTTCCCCTGGCGCTGACCGCGGGGAAAACCGATACCCTGGCCGTCATACTTCATCCCGCCCGTTCCGGCGGCGGCAAAAAGAACGCAGCGAAATGGATGATCCGTGGAGGGCTTGCAGTCGGAGTCGGGGCGATTCTCTACAAAGCCGTGCTTGAAAGTAAGGGAGAAACGCTGCCAGGGCCGCCGGCCCACCCCAGCGGCAGCCAGTGAGCGCCGTTACGGGTTGGTTGTCCGGGTAAAAGTGAAAGCCGCGTACTGCGTTTTTCCAGCCTCCACCTTGACGATAACGTCTTTCGGAACCGAACTGAATCCATCCCGCCTGACCTCGATGCTATGGTCGCCGACCGGCAACTTGATATCGAGCGGCGTGGTGTTCGGCCTCTCAGCCCACAATTTGCCATCGACGTAGACAAAACCGAAGCCGTACTGTGCCGCGTTCTTTAAAGAAATCGCGACGTGCCCGAACTGCTTTTGGGTGAAATCGTGCCGCACGCGCAGCACCTGGCCTACGCGCAAGTCGATCTCCTGCTCCCACGATGCCTGAAGTTGCGAATTGACCAGCCTGATGCTGTGATTGCCGTGTTCAAGCGAAATCCGCAGAGGCGTTTTCCCCTGCCGCCGCACTCCGTCGATGTAGACTTCATCAGCGCCTGGAGTCGCATCCAGCAAGACCGTACCGAGATCCTCCACTTTAGCCTTTAGATCCAAAGAGAGAAGCGGATTGGCCTCCAACACGGTCAGCCGGCGCGTTCGGGAAACGTAGCCCTGCTGTGCGACGCGGACGGTGGCGGTTTTGCCCACCGGCAGCACTGCCAGTTGCAGTGTCCCGTCCGCCCGGGTCTTGCCGACAAAAACATTGTTGACGAAAACGTTTGCGACCAGAGGTTTGTTTTCTGCCGTAACCGTCAGGCGGAGACTGGCTGTCTCAGGAACGGCTGTGGTGGTCCCGGTATCGCCGGAAGGCGGCTTCGCCGGCTCGCTGGCAATTCTTCCGGACGAAGATTCCGCCGAAGGCTGGGGCGGCGGGGTGATGTCCTGTGTCGCCGATTGCGCTTCATCAGCTGGCACGGGACGTTCCGCTGCAGGGGCGCTTTTCTGTGCGCCGCTGTCGACGATAAGGTTTGGGGAAGAAGCCGGTTCCTTCGCACCCGCATCCGCCGCGCTTTGTGACTGAATTTGCGGTGGTTCCGGTTTGTTGCCAACCGCCGGCTCCGGCGCGTTCTTCCCGGGATGTACGGGTTCTGTGGTCATCGAAACATCGTTGGCAGCCAGCTTGCCGTTCTTGCCCGAACCCGCGTGTTCTGAGAACGGCAACGGAATATAGTTGGTGACGAACAAGGCGAGCAAGACGAGCAAAACCGCGCCAGCGCCAGTAAGAAGCCACCGAGTGTACGTTGATCGCATTCCGGGTGCGCCGGCCGTCTCAGCAGGCTCCTGCTCGCGTTCGGCAAAATACTTTTCAAACTGTTCACCTTCGAAGGCGAACGGTTCAGGCGCTTTGCTTTCCGGAAGGGTGTCGGAAGCAGGGAATGTCCGGCGCAACTGTTCGAAAGCGTCCAGATACTCTCTTAGATTCTGGAACCGCGCCTCACTGTCTGCCTTGGTGCATTTTTCGACAATGTCGCCGAGTTCCTGCGGCAGACCGAGTTCGGCCATATCGAGCGGCGGCAACTCGCCTGCAAGGTGCTGCGATTGCAGGGTGAGCATATCGGTGGCATCCAAAGGATGGCGGCCGGCCAGCAGCTCATAGAGGATCATTCCGGTGGAATAGATGTCGGCCCGGCCATCGACAACGGCCGCATTATCGTAGTGTTCCGGCGCAATATATCTGGCCAGATGCAAGGAATCGGCGTCGTTTTTTTGCAGGATCGCGGGAACCGACCAACTGAAGCCAAAATCATCGATTTTGATCGAGCCGTCCGATTTTACGTGAATACAATCCGGATTAAGAAATCCGTGGACAAGCCCATGCAGGTGCGCATTGCGCAATGTAACTCCGATGGCGACGAAAATCGAGACCAGATCGTCGAGTGCCAGCGAGAAGGTTTCAAGGATGAGGGCGCGCAGAGGATCGAGTCCGAGCGCCTCTGACGTGGCAAAATACCCGTACTTTTCATGTCGGCCATAGTCGTATAGCCGGCAGATATGCTCGTCATTGAGTCGCTCTAAGACACGTGCGTTGTTCAGAAAGCTGAGCGCATTCGAGCCGCTGCGGGCTGTGGCACGGTCGAGAATCTTGATAAAAACCGGAACATCGCTCGTGAGCTCAGTTGCCTCGTAGACCGTGAACCCGGTGCGGCGGGCTTTAACCCTGGCTACTTCGTAGTTTTCAAAAACCGGCAAATCCATTTGTACAGCTTCCTTGAGCACATGACCCTCCAACTTAGAGAGTAAATCGTTTAAATGCAAAGTATTTCTACTGTTTAAGAGAGTACCGAGATTGCACGGGTCTGCAGAATTTTGCGGCGTCGTGCGGCAAAGCACTGGACCAACAAAGCGCTTGCATTTTACCTCGATATCTCCTATTTTGTCGACGTTTTTGCAACATATGTTTAAAGGGAATAGCTGTTACGCCTTCACTGGATGAACCTTTGGAGGCTTTTTTGTGTGTCGACGATTTTGAACGAAGAAAAGATTTCCAAAACAGAGTACGACGCGATTGTCATCGGCAGCGGTTTCGGCGGCTGCATGACCGCCTACCAGCTCGTCGCTGCCGGCAAGCGCGTGCTGATGCTGGAGCGCGGCGACTGGGTGAAACGCGGCGAGCATAATTGGGCCGTGGACGGTTCCATCGACCTGACACCGCACTACTCGAAAGAGATTCCGTACCGCGTGCTCGCCGGCGGCCTGAGCCCGGTAATGGGCGCCTACACCTGCGTCGGCGGCCCCTCAGTCTTCTACGGCGCCGTGTCCATGCGTCTTCGCGAAGCCGATTTTGCGCCGGGCCCGGACATTGCCGCCGACAGCAGCGCCGAGTGGCCGCTCGGGTATGCGGCTCTCGAACCTTACTATACCGCGGCGGAGCAGATTCTCGGCATCGCCGGCGATGAGAACGGCGACCCGACCGAGCCGCCGCGCTCCGGGCCCTACCCGCAGCCGCCGGGACGCTTGTCCGACACCTCCCGAATGATTCAGGATGCGGCGGCGGCCATGAACTTGCGGCCGTTCAAGCTTCCCCTGGCCATCAATTATCATAGTGAAAACGGGCGGCGAGCATGTGTCGCCTGCTCGACCTGCGATACCTTCGCCTGCGCGGTCGAAGCCAAGAACGATCTGGCCACGACCGTGCTGCCCGGCCTTCTGGCAAAAGGCATGACGCTCCGGCCAAACACAATCGCCACGAAACTGCTTTACGAAAACGGCAGTGTGGCGGGCGTTCTCTGCTTCGACAAGGCAGCCAATCATCAGACCACTTATCACGGCAAAGTGGTTATTCTGTCGGCCGGATCCCTGGCGTCGCCGCACCTGCTGCTGGCCTCGAAGCTGGAAGAGTACAATCCCGGAGGCCATACCGTCGGGCACTACCTCATGCGGCACTGTAACGCGATTTCCTTCGGCTTTTTTGCCAGGAAACCGAACCCCAAGAATGAATTTCACAAGCAACTCGGCATTCACGACTTTTACTTCGGGCATGAGAGCATCGAATCGCCACCAGGCAAGCTCGGCAGCATGCAGCAGTTGCAGACGCCGCCCATCGGCCTGGTGCACTCGATGGTGCCGTGGCCGTTCGGCAAGCTCCTGGGGCTCGGGGTGCCACATCTGACCGGCCTGCTGGTCATGGCGGAAGACCAGCCGCGCTTCGACAATCACGTGGCCGTGGATACGGACACCATCGACCGGTTCGGCCTGCCACAACTGTTGGTGAGCCACCATTACACCGGGCGCGATTACGCCGCTCGGGACGCACTGCTGGACAAAGCCGGCGAGATTCTCAAAACCGCGGGAGCGATTTTTTGCTACCGCCACATGATCAAGACCTTTTCGCATGCGGTCGGCACGGTCCGCATGGGACGCGATCCCGGAACATCGGCCCTCGATGAACATTGCCGCTTTCGCGGGGTGGAAAATCTCTTTGTCGTCGACGGCAGCTTCATGCCGACTTCCGGCGGCCTCAACCCGAGCCTGACGATTTCGGCCAACGCGCTGCGAGTCGGCAAATACATCGTCAACGAATCTCATCTCATCTGAGGAGGGCTGCTGTGAGCGACAAGAAAATGATCGACCTCGCATTTCTCGGCTGCGGCTTTGCCACGCATTTGCACAGCAAGACGCTGGCCGGGTTTCGCGACCGCGTGCGCTGCCACTACGCCAGCCGCGACCAGGCAAAGGCCGAAGCGTACAACCAAAAATATCATGGCAGCGGCTTCTTCGACTCCTACGAAGCCGCGTGGCAGGCCGAAAACATCGATGCTGTCCTGGTTGCGACTCCCCCTGCCCAGCATCTGGAACAGACGCTGGCCGCGCTGCGTGCCGGCAAGCACGTTCTGGTCGAGAAACCGCCCTTTCTGAGCTCGAAAGATTTCGACAAGGTATTGGCTGCAGGCAAAAAAAGCGGAAAGCAGGTGTACGTTTGTGAAAACTATTTCTACAAACCGCTGCTGGTCCGCTTGCGCGAACTCATCGCCGAAGGCATCATCGGTGAAGTGCTCTTTGTGCACGTCAACGCGCTCAAGGAGCAAAAAATCAGCGATTGGCGGGCAAAAGCGGAGCTGGCCGGGGGTGGCGCGCTGTTCGAAGGCGGCATCCACTGGGTCAATTTCATCTCCAGTTTGGGCCTCGAACTCGATTCCGTGCACGGCTTTCGCCCCGGCGCCGGGGAGGGGCTGGAGAAGAGCATCCTGCTCGGCTTGCGGTATAAGGAAGGCGCGGTCGGTTCCTTGTACTACTCATGGGAAACCCCGTCCCTGTTC